>JBPEWW010000178.1:0-2288 GCA_052032275.1 Alteromonas sp.
CCCGGAAAGCCAATAATAAAGTCACTGGACATGCTGATGTTGGGCCGCACCTTGCGCAGGCGACGGATGGTGGATTTATACTCCAGCGCCGTGTGGCCTCGCTTCATCAGGTTCAAAATACGATCAGAGCCGCTTTGCACCGGCAAATGCAGGTGATCCACCAGCTCAGGGACATTGGCATAGGCCTCAATGATATCGTTGGTAAACTCTACCGGATGTGAAGTGGTGTAACGGATCCGGTCGATGCCGTCGATACTCGCCACTAATTCCAGCAGTTCCGCAAAGCGACAAATGCCCCCTTCAAAGGTTTCACCCCGGTAGGCGTTGACGTTTTGGCCCAGCAGGTTAACTTCACGTACGCCCTGTTGCGCCAGCTGGGCTATTTCCAGCAGCACGTCATCAACCGGCCGGCTGACTTCCTCACCACGGGTATAGGGCACCACACAGAAGCTGCAATACTTCGAACAGCCTTCCATTATGGACACAAAGGCTGTGGGGCCTTCCGCACGCGGCTCGGGCAGCCGATCAAACTTCTCAATTTCCGGGAAGCTCACATCGACCACGGACTTTTCACCGCCCTGCAACTGATTAATCATTTCTGGCAGCCGGTGCAGGGTTTGCGGGCCAAACACCAGATCTACATAGGGCGCGCGCTGGCGAATCAGCTCGCCTTCCTGTGAGGCTACGCAGCCGCCGACACCAATGATGAGCTCAGGCTTGGTCTGTTTAAGGTTTTTCCAGCGTCCCAGCTGATGAAACACTTTCTCCTGCGCCTTTTCGCGAATGGAGCAGGTGTTCAGCAGAATGACGTCGGCCTCTTCCGGCGTTTCTGCCGCGGCGTAACCGTGCGTTGAGTCCAGCAGGTCTGCCATTTTCTCCGAGTCATACTCGTTCATTTGGCAGCCCCAGGTTTTGATATACAGCTTCTTGGTCATAACTACGTAAAAACCCGTGTTTGATCACCAGCGGTTGAGCATCCCGCGAAACCTGTTATCGTTAAGCGGAACGGGCACCTGAATGTGCGATAGCCTGATATGGCTGGTGGATGTTCAAAATAGCCGCACATTTTACCCTCTCTGACCCTCTTTGCCCAGCCTTGTTCACCCCCTGGTGTAAAATTTGTCGTCTGTGTACGGTGGTGGAATTGGGCGGGCAGGGCTCCCGCATGCATAACCGCGCAAGCAGGGATCGCGGCCGGCGTTGCCCGGCGCGTACCGGAAGTAATCAAAGTTGTTGGCTGTCGCGTAATGGCTAGCAGCCGTGCAGGGGCTGCCGGCTGATGCAAGACATGGTATATGGGCGCAATTGTGATCATAATGGTGCCAGCAAGGAGAAACTGACATGTATGATTTCTGTATAAATGGCGGCGGTATGGTTGGCGCTACGCTGGCGTTAGGGCTGGCCCGCCAGGGGTACCAGGTCGCCGTGATTGAACCGGCTATGCCAGCGCCGTTTGCAGCCAGTGACGGGCCGGATCTGCGGGTGTCGGCAATCAGTGAACATTCGGCAGATATCTTACGTGCACTGGGTGCCTGGTCAGCCATTGAAGCCATGCGCGTACGCCCGTATGACACCTTGTCAGTGTGGGAAAACGACGGCAGCGAAACGGCATTCACCGCCAGCATGCTGGATATGCCACAGCTCGGCTTTTTTATTGAAAACCGCGTGCTTCAGCTGGGCTGCCATGAGGTGTTACAGACCCTGGACAATGTGACTTGTTACACGGGCTGTAACGTCTCTCGTTTTACGCTTACACCAGGTGCCGGCGCGTCAGTGGAACTGACAGACGGTACTGAGGTGCAGGCACACTGGCTGATAGGCGCAGATGGGGCGCAGTCCGCCGTTCGCCGCGCCGCGGATATTGGCACGACAGGCTGGCAGTATGATCAGCGCGCACTGGGCATGACGGTCGCCATGTCGTCGCCGGTCGCGGGGCATACCTGGCAGCGGTTTTACCCCAGTGGTCCTCGCGCCCTGTTACCCATGTACGGTAATTATGCCTCGTTAGTGTGGTATGACAGTGCCGATCACATTCAGGCGCTCGCCGGCCTGGACAATGACATGCTTGCCCAGCGGGTTCGTGACGCCTTCCCGGCCAGACTGACCGCCAAAGACAACGAATTCACCGTGCTCGACAAAGCCGCGTTTCCACTTAGCCGGGCACATGCTTCCCGGTATGTTACGTCCCCGGTGATCCTCATAGGCGATGCGGCGCATACCATTAATCCGTTAGCGGGGCAGGGGGTAAATCTGGGCTTCCGGGACATTGAATGTTTGTTAGCCGTAAC
>JBPEWW010000179.1:0-19006 GCA_052032275.1 Alteromonas sp.
ACACGACCACCATCGTGCACGCCAGCTCCACCGTAGCCATATAATCAAACAGCAGCACACTGTAACCACTGAGCACCAGGCTGGTGGCCAGCGCGCCACCGGAAAACCGCATTAGAGGGTAGAGCGGGTTAAACGCCTGATCGCGTTCAAATACCTGCCAGTACAGGGCGTCGCAGGTACGCAACAGCAGCACAGCTGACATTAAAAACCAGGCCAGCTCTTTTGCTCGGGTAATATCAGAAGAAATATCGGTATCGGTAAACCCGAACGCTAATCCCGTCATGGCCAGAAAGGTAACGACGATAGCCGTATAAACGTTACCGTAAAGCATGCTTACCAGGTCGCGTTGCATGGTATGAGTATGGTTACGGGGGCCAGCGGGCTGTTTGCTCACAACAACTTCAGTTTATAAGTAATAGTCAAAACGTATCGTATTGATGAAATTTGTTCAAACGCAACATTGAGTATAAAACACAAATAAAAAAGCGGACAGGGCATGTCCGCTTTCATTCAGTTTAGATATGTCAGCTATCAGGCTGCATCTTTAGCGTCGGCCTCTGATTTAGTCTCTCTCACTGACGGCAAAGTGTCTTCTGCCGGTAACAATTCCATGTCGAAGGTAAACTCATCAACCCGGATGGCCAGTTTGCGCTTCTCGTTATAATCGTGAAGCAGGCCGGCCTCTTTGCTGTCAATAACCCCTTTTTCCTGCAGTTTGTTCAGTGCGTTCTCGAACGAAATGAACGGGATCACCGGCTCCTGACGCAAGGCTGTTTGAACCTTTTTCAGCAGGTGAGCCACGGCATGTTTGGCTTTAAATGCCTGTTCATTAATGTCGTTGCCATCACCCGCCACCGGACGCACCAGGTGGGTGAGTTGCGCCTTCACACTGTTGTCCTGCATGGCAGCCATAGACAGCTCGCGAACCAGATCATCACTGATGCCAGGCACACTGTTGGAGTAGGTGTTTGTTAACACTCGCATGAGCGCACGGGTAGGTGCGTTCGGGAAGTTATTAACGAAATCTACCAGCGCTTTGTCGGCTTGCTGCAACGACCATTGCATGGCGTACTCGAAATACGGTAACGCTAACTGACGATCTTCAATGCGTTGCTCATAGAAACGTACCGCCGCCATGGCGCCGTACAGATAACTCATGATGTCACCCAGACGGGCACTCAACAGCTCTGCTTTTTTCAGATCACCGCCCAGTACCGCCAGTGACAAGTCAGCCAGTGGTGCCAGCTTAGCCGCCATACTATTCAGGCGCTTCTCGTATTTTTTCACTTCCGGCAGTGATGAACCTGCGTCGCGCATGAACGGCAGGTAGCTTTGCCCCAGGCTGCGGAACGCATTTTTCACACTAAAGCCAACGGTTTTCTTAAGCACTTTTGTAAATTCTTTATCTGCGCCGCTGTCGTCACTGTGAATGAGATCAACCATTTCTTTAAGGTATGGGTGACAACGCATTGCACCCTGGCCGAAAATCATCAGATTTCGGGTCAAAATGTTTGCGCCTTCCACCGTAATTGCAATCGGCAGTGCCGAGTAGCCGTTTGCCAATGTATTTTGCGGACCTCGCTGAATGGCTTTACCCGCCTGAACGTCCATGGCCGTGTTCATTACATCGCGGCCAAGTTCGGTCATGTGATACTTGGCGATTGCGGTAACAACGGAAGGTTTGACACCGAGTCCCAGACCTTCAGTGGTCAGTACCCGCATAGCCTCCAGCAGGAACGTCTTACCGGCGATATCCGCCAGCTGACTTTGGATCCCTTCAAAACGGCCAATTGGCAGACCAAACTGTTCACGAACAAACGAATATTCTGCGGTACTCTTCAGGGCTGACTGTGCTGTCGCCACGCCCATCGCCGGCAACGAAATTCCCCGGCCTGCACCCAGGCAGCTCACCAGCATTTGCCAGCCGCGGCCAATATTTTTCTGTCCGCCAATGATGAAGTCCATTGGAATAAACACGTCCTGACCACGGGTAGTACCGTTGTAAAAACGCACGCCCATAGGATCATGACGGTTGCCCAGCTCTACGCCAGGGTGAGATTTCGGCAACAGGGCACAGGTAATACCCAGCTCCAGCTTATCACCAAGTAGCTGATCGGGATCGAAGACTTTAAATGCCAGTCCCAGCACCGTCGCGATAGGGGCTAGCGTGATGTAGCGCTTGTCCCAGCTCACCCGTAACCCGACTACTTCTTCGCCGTTCCATTGTCCTTTAGTGACAATCGCGGCGTCTGGAATGGCGCCTGCATCAGAGCCTGCTTCCGGGCTAGTTAAGGCGAAGCAAGGAATGTCCCGGCCATCGGCCAGGCGCGGCAGCCAATAATCTTGCTGCGCAGTAGTACCATAATGCATCAGCAGCTCACCCGGGCCTAATGAGTTAGGCACCATGACGGTAACCGCTATAGCACCGCTTTTAGCAGCGAGGGTCGCCACGATGGTGCTGTTTGCATAAGGGCTGAACTCAAGACCACCAAATTTCTTGGGGATGATCATCGAGAAAAAGCGGTTCTTACCCAGAAAATCCAAAATTTCCTGCGGTATATGATTGCCGTTGCCAAGCTCGAAGTCATCGATCATTGACAATAATTCGGTTACCGGGCCATCCATAAACGCCTGTTCATCGGCGCTCAGGTTCGCTTTAGGGATATCACGCAGAGCATGCATATCTGGCTTGCCCTGGTATATCGAGGCTTCAAGCCATACATCACCCGCGTCGAGTGCTTCTTGCTCGGTTACTGAAATTGGGGGTAGGACTTTTTTCAGGCTAGTTCTAATACTCATAAAAACTCATCCGCTCATCTGACCAGTTGCATGAGTTAATACTACCGCACTTGTAGAAAAGATCAAACGATCTGTTATCAGAGGGTTAAAACTTTCCAGTTTGTTGGGATATAAAAAGGGCTCGCAGGGGCAAGATAGATTGGATCTGAGTGCGCTAATGGGATTAAGCTAGCAACGACTGAAGCAGCGCCAAGGACGAATATATATGCCCCCCTCTCAAGGTTGGATTGCCACCGTACTTACCCACCCCAAAAAACTACTGGGGCTCTTTATATTAATCTGGGGCGTGCTGGGTGCCGGGGTAACACAACTGGCCTTTAATGGCGATTACCGGGTGTACTTTGAGAACGATGATCCGCAAAAAGTGGCGTTTGAGGCTATCCAGACTGACTTTAATAAAAGCGAAAACCTTGCTTTTCTCATCGTGCCCGAGTCGGGCAGTATCTATCAGCCGGAGACATTTCGTCTGCTGTATCAGTTGACTGAATCTGCGTGGCAGACCCCTCTTTCCAGCCGGGTCGAATCGTTAGCCAATTATCAATACAGTTACGCTGACAATGACGATTTGGTGGTGACTGACCTGATAGCGGCGGATACCGTCTCTGATACGGAAATTGACTGGGTGCGTCGCGCTGCAACCAGTACGCCTGAAATCACCGGGCGGTTGATAGCCGATGATGGCCGAGCGGCCATGGTGAACGTGACCGTGCAATTGCCGGACGGGGATCCTACTGAGGCTGTGAGTCGCATTACCGCCTTTGCGCGTACGTTACAACAGGAGTACAGCGCGCAGTTTCCCAGTCATACCATTATGCTGACCGGGGTGGTGGTGTTAAACAATGCGTTCTCAGAAGCGGCGCAGCGAGACGCCAGCACCCTGATACCCCTCATGTTTGCGATTATAACGCTGATGCTGGCTGTGCTTGTTCGGTCGGTATTTGCAGCGGCAGCTACCTTGCTGGTGGTAATTGCATCCATTGGCATGACCATGGGGCTGGCGGGATGGGCCGGAGTCTACCTTAGTACCGCAACAGTCAACGTACCGACCCTGGTAACTACGCTGGCTGTAGCAGACTGCATACATGTGATTGTCAGCACCCGGCTGCTGCTTCAGAAGGGGATAGATAAACCGGCCGCACTGCAGACCGCAATCAGACAAAACCTTAAACCTATTCTTATTACCAGTATCACTACCGCAATAGGTTTTTTAATGTTGAACTTTGCTGCAGTGCCTGTGTTAGCGGACCTGGGGAACTTAACCGCCCTCGGAGTAATGATAGCCTGCGTGCTGTCGTTAACGGTATTACCAGCACTGCTGCTGGTGCTGCCGTTAGATAATCCTAAGCCCAACCAGACCGCCGCGGGGGTATTTGACGCGGCGGGCAAGCTGGTAGTCCGCCACCACCGACGTATTCTACCCTATTCAGCGCTGCTTATGGCGCTTGCGGTGGTGTATGCGTTTAACAACACATTGAATGACGTGGTAGTGGATTATTTTGATTCATCAACCACATTTCGTCAGGCCGTAGACACCAAATCTGACTATATGGGAGGGATGGCGACCATCGATTTTGTGGTTGATACAGAGCAAGAGTACGGTATTGCTGACCCTGCGACGCTGCAAAAAATTGCGGTATTTACCCGCTGGCTCCGGGAGCGTGAAGAAGTTAATCATGTGCTGAGTTTCTCTGATACGCAGAAACGTTTGAATCAAAACATGAACAACGATGATCCAAATGCGTACTCTCTGCCTAGAGAACAGGATCTTGCGTCGCAATATATGCTGCTGTATGAGATGTCATTGCCCTTTGGTCTGGATTTAAACAACCAGATTAATATGGACAAATCAGCGCTCAGGCTGGTGGCCAGCCTGGACAACCTGGGAAGCAATGAATTAATCAGCCTGGAGCAGGATGCACGGACATTTTTTAATAAACTGGCGCCAGAACTGACCCTGAGAACGGCCAGCCCGGCACTGATGTTTGCCCACATCGGCGAGCGTAATATGCAAAGTATGGTTACCGGCACATTGCTTGCATTGGTGTTAATCTCATTGTTAATTGTATTTGCGTTGAGGTCGTGGCGGTTAGGCCTGGTAAGCCTGCTTACCAATCTGATACCGGCGGCAGTGGGCTTTGGGATCTGGGGCGTGATCTCAGGTGAAATTAATATGGCACTATCCGTGGTACTAAGCATGACGCTGGGTATTATCGTGGATGATAGCGTACACTTTCTGACCAAGTATCAGGCGGCGCGACAATCAGGACAGGACGCTGGCTCGGCAATCCGGCAGACATTCAGCACAGTGGGGGTGGCGCTAACCACGACCACAGTGGTGCTCAGTGCAGGGTTTGCCGTACTGATGCTCTCGTCCTTTCTTCTTAACGCCGATATGGGACTGCTGACAGTCATTATCATTGTGGCTGCACTTATTATTGACCTGCTTTTTCTGCCAGCTTTTCTGATGTGGCTGGACGGCAAATCAGGCTACCAACACCAGGGGGACTTAACATGACAGGTCGATCACAACTATTACTGCCGCTGCTGGCGATATGGGGGCTGTTGCTGGCTGGCTCTGCGCTGGCAGATACTGCCTCGGAAACAGCGGGGCTCGAGATAGCTAAAGAGCGTAAGGCCAGGGATAAGGGCTGGGACAATTCAGTTGCAGAAACAGTGATGATACTGCGCAATGCCCAGGGACAGGAGTCCACCCGGGATATGCGGGTTAAGACCCTGGAAGTTGACGGTGACGGGGACAAAGCACTGACCATCTTTGACTCCCCCCGGGATGTTAGCGGAACGGCATTTCTGAGTATTTCTCATACGACAGACGCTGATGAGCAGTGGATTTATCTGCCCGCGCTGAAGCGCGTGAAACGGATTGCTTCACGCAATAAATCCGGCCCTTTCATGGCCAGTGAGTTTGCATTTGAAGACTTAACTTCGTTTGAAGTAGAAAAGTACAGTTACGATTTGCTGCGCGAAGAAACCTACAAGCAAATGCCGGTGTATGTTGTCCAGCAGATCCCCCAGGATGAATTTTCCGGTTACTCCAGGCAGGTACTGTGGATTGATAAAGACCATTACCGGGTCCACCGGGTCGATTTTTATGACAAAAAAGGCGAGCTTTTAAAGACCCTGGAGTTTGAAGATTATCAGTTGTACGAAGACGCGTACTGGCGGCCGATGACAAGCCTGATGTACAATGTTCAGACACGAAAATCCACCGACCTGATCACTAAATCACTCGAATTTGGGGTCGGTCTGGAAGACTCGGACTTTGATAAAAACAGCCTACGGAGAGCGCGTTAACCTGTGATTTTACTACGACTATTATCTGCAAGCCTGGTACTTGCCAGTGCAGGCGCTACCGCCAGTGTTGATATAAGCGGCAGCGCAGGTGTTGAAGCCCGGTATTTCTTTCAGGAAGCCGCCTATCAGGGGCAGGAACGGGCTCAGCAGTCTTTGTTCGTTGAACCGGAGTTTTACACGCAGTGGAATGACGGTACCGACAGTGTGTTATTCAGGCCTTTTGCCCGCATAGATAGTGCTGATAGTGAGCGCTCACACCTTGATGTCAGGGAGTTACAGTGGCTGCATTTGGCTGACACCTGGGAAACCCGGGTTGGGGTCGGGAAAGTGTTCTGGGGACAGACTGAATCGCTGCACCTGGTAGACATTATCAATCAGACCGACGGCGTCGAAGGCGTGGACGGCGAGGATAAACTCGGCCAGCCTATGATTAACTATCGCACGTTCGGTGAGTGGGGCACCTTCTCCGCTTATGTATTGCCTTTTTTTCGCGAACGCACATTCCCGGGTGAGGACGGCAGACTGAGACCACCACTGCCTATTGATAGTGACGCTGCTATTTATGAGTCTGGTGCGCAGGAGCACCATATTGACTACGCGCTACGCTGGCAAAAATCGATGGGAGACTGGGAAGTCGGCCTGAGCTGGTTTGATGGCACCAGCCGGGAACCCGAGTTAATTGTACCGGGACTCACTCCGGACGCACTGAGTGATGTCGCGCCGGTTGTTGGTCCCAACGGCGAGCCGGTTATCGCTCCCTATTATGCCCAGATAAATCAGTTCGGTGTGGACCTGCTCAAAGTGCACGGGGCCTGGCTGCTTAAGTTTGAAGGCATTCATCGTACGGGGCAGTCGGAAGACTTCACCGCCATGGTGGCTGGCTTTGAGCATACCAGTGTAGGCGTGTTGGGTACGCAGTACGACCTTGGCCTGCTGGTTGAATACCAGTATGACGAGCGTGACGATAATTTCTTTGCGACCGGTCAAAACGACCTCATGGCCGGCGTGCGCTGGAACCTGAACGATATTGATGGCACAGAAGTCCTCGCCGGGGTTATTCAGGATCTGGACGACTCCGACACTTACAGCGCATTCATTGAAGCGTCCAGCAGAATGACAGATGCCTGGCGGTGGCGGCTTGATGGCTATTTCTTTTCCTCGAATAACCCGACCGATACTTACTATTTCGTGCGACGGGACGACCACGTGCAATTCACCCTCGAATACTTCTTCTGACAGAGATAATAATGATAAAAATAACTGCAGTTTTGTGTCTGAGTTTACTGGCCCTTCCCACATTGGCGACGGAAAGGATGTACGGCATCGCCGGTGGGAGTTTTACCGATCTGGAATACAGCCAACAGGATGACAAGGGAGCCGGCTTCAGTCTGGCCGTGGGTCATCAGTTCCATCCGCAGTGGTACGTAGAGGCAGGTTATAATCAGCTGGTTGACGAAACCACCGACTCGGGAAACCTGAAAGGCGACGCATTGTATCTGGCCTTACTGGGTAAAGCAGGCAATCACACGGGCGAGTTGTTTTACAAACTAGGTATTATGAATGTCGCTATGCAGGGCAGCGAGTCACCTATCGAAGGCGCTTGTGCGCTCGGCGAGTCAGGCAATGACGGACTGTGCACGTTTGATGAAAGCGGTTTAGCCGGCGTGGTTGGTCTGGGGTTCGACTACCACCTGGGGCTCCGGTCCATGTTGCGTATGGAATACAATTACGTGGAGGGGGAAAACGACCTGAGCGCCCATACCATTAATCTGGCGATACGTTATAACTTCAACTAACCGGCACACGGCTAGTAATCTAAATAGTGACGTGGCTGGTACAAAGACCAAAGTAGTTAATAAGGGATACAGCATCCATGAAAAATGAACTGGACAGTAAATTTCTGCTGCGCGTATTTGATAAAATCCGTCAGTTTGGTGAAAAAAAGGGGGATAAATACCAGTTAGGTGGGATCACGGCCTTTACCGATTTGGATGGTTATACGCTATTTGTTGAAGATCCCCAGGTAAAGCTCTCGTTCGGCTTCCATAATCAGTATCACTTTGACTACGAAGATAAAGAGCATTACGAAAAGTTCGAGAAGAAGCTGAAGCAAATTGATAAGGAATACTAACGGTTGAAGTACAGGCAGTTTCCGTGGCTGCCTCTATGAAACCGGCATGTAGTTAGCAAGTGAGCACTCACTTATTTGCGCAAGTGTCATAAATAAGCCTCCAGAAGAACGACGAAACAGACAGTGGGTGCCCAGCGGCTCACGTCCCCCCTACCGTTCGGCATCCGTCTGGCATTTTCCAGGTAAAGTGGTCGGTGTGGTTGCGCCTAGGCGAACGTCCCGCAAGTCGTTACAATAGCCAAAAATTAGCAGGACTCGTACTTTGGCAGCAGCAATTAAAGCCCCACCATTCAAACTTTCCTACTTAGGTCCCAAATACTGGGGGATCTGGTTAGGTGTATTATTGCTAAACCTGATTATTTTATTGCCGCTGCCGGTTATCCGGCTGATAGGTGGCGGTGCAGGGAAACTTATCGCCCGGCTGGCGCCAAAACGTGCGAAAGTTGCCCGGCGGAATATTGAGTTGTGTTACCCCGACATGTCAGAGGCGCAGAAGGATCGGCTGGTACGTGAAAATGTGCGTCGTACTGGTATGGCGCTGTTTGAAATGGCTATGGGGTGGTGGTGGCCGGCATGGCGGGTGCAGCGTCACTTTAAAGTAGAGGGCTATGAGCACGTAGCGGCTGCGCTCGCACAGGGCAAAGGCGTGCTGGGCCTGGCACTGCATAATATGAACCTGGAGTTTGCGTGTCGCGGGCTCGGTTATACCCACCCCAGTGTGGCGTTTTACCGTAAGCACAATAACCCGTTAATGGATTACCTGCAGTATCGCGGCCGTAATCGCTCGAATAAATATATGATCCATAAGCGTAACGCCAAAGCTTTACTGGCTGCTCTGGATGAGCAGGAGTTGTGTCTGTACCTGCCTGACCAGGACTATGGCCGTAATCAAAGCATTTTTGTGCCATTTGGTGGCGTGCAGGACACCGCTACTACCACGGCCACTTTAATGTTCATGCGACGAGCAAACTGTATCCCCATGATTTTTACGTCTCAGTACACTGCCGGGGGGTACAAGGTCAAAATTTACCCGCCGCTGGACAACCTGGCTGAGATGGATGATGAAACCGCATTGACCATGCTCAATGCAGAAATAGCACAGGTTATTAAAGAGCAGCCGGAGAGTTACTTATGGATGCACAAACGGTTTAAGACCCGGCCGGATCCTGACGCCCCGTCCCTTTATGACTCGCCAGGGCAGACCACCTGATACAAGTTGTATGTTGAAGGCGTTTATTAATATACTGCCTGTGCAGCAGGGTAGATTTTAACGAGTACATGGCATGGCAAAAAAAGGCTTCTCCAGCTCTTTATTTTGGGCAAAGCATATTGGTCTGGCACTGGCGCTGGTGATCATCGCCGGCGTAGTGATCACGTTACAAAGAGACATGGCGTCGGAGCCGGTGCCAGAAGGAGAAACCAGGTCTAAATCAGTGGCTAGCGGGCTGTCTGACTTCTATCGCGAGTTTCGTATGTCTTCCACGGATCCCATAATGGAGGAGATTGGCGATTTTGTCCTGAGTATCGGCGACGCCGAAGAGAGCCTTGATGAACGCCTGGCCGGAATGTCCAGTCAGAATCGTCCGGTCAACCGTGGCTGGACCGGAGAACATAAGTTTCGAACCTTCAGTGCCGGTAATACCCTGCGTGATGCCATTTCTTCCTACGCACAGCAGGAAGGGATGCAGGTTATCTGGGATTTAGATCAGGACTTCGTGATCAAGGATCAATTTCAGATGGATAACACAGTTGCCGGTTCGCTGGCTAAAATAGCCAGCGCCATTGACAGTAACTTCGCGGGTGATGTAAAAGCCTACCTGTGCCCGCAGCAGCGTTCGCTGGTAGTCACAGCCACTGAAACGCCGTTTATCAAAGCAAACTGCTCGCAGGTGCAGGCAGGGTAGGTGGCTGGTTCAACATGCTCAACCCCTTAGCTGGCATTGCTACCCAATACCTGTTGCCAGATGGCAGAGACGTCACTGCGTAACGCAGACAGTTCCTCACTTTGTTGCGCATATTTATTGTCCGCCAACGTAAGCTGGTGGTACTGATTCCGTAGCTCCAGATACGCATGCTGTAACGTCTCGGCCTGCTGTTGTTCCAGTAAGCCCGCTTCAGCCACGCTGTCTATTAGCCGCAGGTTGTCCGTATAGGTGGTGAGAGATTCAGTAGAGTGGGCGTGCGCCAGCACCCAGTACTGGGTGAGGAACTCAATATCAGTAATGCCGCCTTCACATTGCTTTAAATCGACTTCATCGGCGCTGCCAGACAATAAATGCTCCCGCATTTTGAGACGCATATTCACCACGTCCTGTTGCAACTGCACGGCATCGCGGCTGCGGGTCAGAATTTCTTTGCGAACCTCGTTGAACGCCGTCAACAGGTTAGGGTCACCGAGGATGGCCCGGGCGCGCACCAGTGCCTGGTGCTCCCAGGTCCAGGCTTCCTCGCGCTGGTAAACCGCGAACCCCTCGACGTGACAACAGAGCAAGCCGGATTTGCCCGACGGACGCAGACGCAGGTCGGTCTCATACAGCTGACCAAACAGGGTGGTGGTATTAAGCAGGTGCATGATCCGCTGGGCCAGCTTGATATAAAACTGCTGGGCTTCAATGGACTTTTTGCCATTGGTCACTGACTCACGGGGCGCATTGTGTAAAAACACCAGGTCGAGATCGGAGCCATACCCTAGCTCAAAGCCGCCAAGTTTGCCGTAACCAATCACAGCAAAGCCTTTGGTGCCGGCGTCAAGGTGACCCGGCACCCCGTAGCGTACCGCCATTTGTTTCCAGGCAGCATTCACGACACTGGTGAGGATCACTTCTGCCAATACCGTAAGTTTATCGCTGACATTGGGAATGGGCAGTGAGCCACTGATATCGCTGGCGGCAATGCGTAACTGCTGGCATAGCTTAAACTGTCGCCATGCATCCATCATCATTTCCACATCATCGGGTTCAATGCGTAATAACGATTCGCGAAGTTCCTGCTGATACTCCCGCTGGCTGCTGGTGATGTCAGTATTCTGTTGTTTCAGATACATCGGCGTCAGCAATTCATCCAATAACAGCGGGAAGCGCTGAATTTCACTGGCAATCCATTCACTGCGTTCACATAATTTGATCAGCTGGCGAAGTACATCCGGGTTTTCCAGTAACAGGTCAAGGTAAGTGGTACGGCCGGTAATCGCATTGATCACGCCCAGCACTCTGGCCAGCACCTGACGAATGTTCTCTACATGGCAATCTAACAGGATATACAGGAGTTCCGGCATCAGGCGGTTCAGGGTATCTTCACCACGCTGACCAATGCGGTAACCGGGCAGCTGGTCGCGGAAATTGGCCAGCATGGTAAACAGCAACGCAGCATCCTCGCCATTAAGCTCGTCAGCCAGCAAGGCTATAAACTCTTGTGCATCGAGTGTCAGGTTCCACGCATCACGACAAATCGCAAACCGCTCATCGGTGTCGGTATGCGACTCATGAGTTTCTTCGACCAACTCATTAAACTGCTGGTGAATACGCCCCATTACCTCAGCCAGGCGCGCCTGAAAGGCCGGATAATCTTCACATTCCATCACCTGGGCAAGGATTTGTTGCGCCCACTCATCATCCGGCAAGGTTTGGGTTTGTGCATCCTGCCATTGTTGCAGGGTGTGCTCTGTTTTGCGCAGGTACAGGTAGTCCTGTTTCATCTGTGTAATACTGTGGGTGTCCACAATTTCAAGCTCTGCCAGGGCGTCCAGCGTGGCCAGTAAGTTTTTATGTCTGAGGGCTGGCTCGCGGCCGCCGTGGATCAGCTGAAAACTTTGTGCGAAAAACTCCACTTCGCGGATCCCGCCGGCCCCCAGCTTGATGTTGTCAGATAAACGACGACGGCGGATCTCCGTGGCAATCAGCTGCTTCATGTCACGCAAAGCATCGATAGTGGTGAAATCCAGATAGCGGCGAAACGTGAATGGTCGCAAAATGGCCTGTAGATCAGTAAAGTAAGCTGACTCAGTATCATTAATGACCCGGGCTTTCACCATGGCAAAGCGCTCCCAGTGTCGTCCCTGCTCCTGATAATAATCTTCCAGCGCAGCAAAGTGCATCGCCAGGGGCCCGCTCTCACCAAATGGCCGCAACCGCATGTCCACGCGATAAACCTGACCATCGACAGTCATTTTATTCAAACTGTTAATCAGTTTTTGCGCCAGGCGGGTAAAAAACTGCTGATTTTCAATGGGTTTTTTGCCGCCTTCGGTTTCGCCTTTGTGGGGATAGGCAAAAATCAAATCGATGTCGGAAGAAAAGTTAAGTTCGAACCCGCCAAGTTTGCCCATGGCCAAAATAAACATGGGTTGTTCACCATGCACGCCCATCGGCTTGCCATGCTTACTGGCAAGCAGCGTATACAACCGCTGATAGGCCACGTGAATAAGGCATTCAGCCAGTTGCGAGACCTGCCGTAATGAAGTTTCGATGGTCTGTCTGTTGGTGACATCCAGGACTGCAATCGTCAGCATCAGCGCATTACGGGTATCGCGTAAACTTTTTGCCAGCGCCTCTTCATTGTCAGCATTGGCACAGGCCTGGCGCACCGTGCTGGCAATGTAATCGTTGGTCAGCGAGCGCGGCTCGCAATTAAGGGCATCTGCCAGCCACCCGGGGTGGCGGATACTTTGCTCGGCAACGAACTCCGAGAGGCCAAACACAGATTTCACCTGTTGCTCGTCGACTGCGCCGAGCACGTCTGCACTGGCAGCCTCACAAAAGCGTTCCCAGAACTGACTGGCGTGTTGTTCAATCAAACTATTATTTTGTGCGGGTGTAGGCATAATACAGGTACGCAATGTAGATAACTGACATGCTGAGTCTGTCACACTTCAAATGGTCACTCCAGTATACTGTCAGCGTCTTTTAGGGAGAATATACAGTGGAAGCGTTAGTAAAGTTGGTCCCCCTGTCATATGACGTATGGGTGTACCTGGCAATCGATTTAGCTCTGGCGTTAGTGCTGCTGGTCATCATGAAGTGGCTCACTGGCTTATTGCGTAAGAGCTCGGTAACAGAAGAGTTAGGCGTGAAAGACAATTTTGCGTTCGGGATCAGTATTGCCGGCGGGATGTTGTCACTGTGTATTGTGCTTAGCTCAGTGGTGGGCCGACATACCGGACAGGGTTATGAAGAGGCCGCGATTGGCATGCTCACGTTTGGGGTAGTGGGTATCATTCTGGTGAAGTTTGGCCGCTTTGCCCATGACAAGCTGGTACTGAACCGGGTCGATACCCTGGCCATGATTTCAGACCGGAGCGTAAGCGTTGCCTTGGTGGATGCAGCCAGTCTGGTTGCCAGTGCCATTATTCTTCGTAGCATGATGCTGTGGGTGGACGGCAGTAATATGAATGCCATCATCGCAATTTGCACCGGCTTTACCGTGGTGCTAACCATTCTGCTGGTCATGACCCGCCTGTATGAAGCCCGGTTTGCCCGCTACAACCAGAATGACTCTTTTCAGGGCGCGCTGGAAAAAGGGCAATTAGCCCTGGCGATTGAGCATGCCGGGAACTTGCTGGGAACGGCGATGATGGTGTCAGTGGCCAGAAACCTCATTGAATACAATCCGGATGGTTATGTGTCTAATGTCACTGGCTGGCTCATAGTGAGCGTGAGTCTTGCCATCGCACTACACCTGCTGGTGATGGTCAGTAAAAAAGTGATTTTGTTTGGTATGAACTACCGTCAGGAGGTCGACCAGCAACATAATGTGGGCGTGGCCTGTCTGGGACTTACCTTAAGCATTGGCATTGCCATGATAGTGAATGGCGTACTGAGTTAAGTCAGCCTGGTCTGCTAGGGCGCCTACAGGCCGGTGTACCGGGCGCTCACGCAGTGGGCAGCTTCAAGCTGCTCACTGCTGGCTGTGACCAATTGTTCTTTTTGTTTGCGGCTAAAGCGTTTCACCCGATATTCCAGTTTCATTGCCAGCTGCTTGTCAGCAACCTCAAACACCGCACGAAATACCAGCGGTGACTTGCCTTTTAATGCCTTCGCACCACCGGGTCTCTCACCACGGTGCTGAGCAATACGGCGTTTGGGATCGCAAGTTATTCCGGTATAAAACTGACCCAAGCGATTTTCAATAATGTAGATATACCAAGAGGAGGGTGCTGATTCCTCATTTTCGGCGTTGGCTGTTATACTAGCTGACAAAATGGACGTTCCCGACACAGCGATATCTTTATGATTTTACCAGATTTTAGCAAAGCAAATATTCTCGTGGTGGGCGATTTAATGTTAGATCGCTATTGGACAGGTGGGGCAGGCCGGATCTCGCCGGAAGCACCGGTGCCTGTGGTGAATGTGAAAAGCACCGAGGACAGGCCAGGGGGCGCTGCCAACGTGGCCATAAATGCTGCCGCGCTGGGAGCCAGCGTCACCCTGATTGGTTTATGCGGTAAAGATGACAATGCCAGAATACTGCGCCAGAAGCTGGAGCCTTTTGATATTGATTGTCAGTTTCACGAAGCTGAGGATAAAGAAACCATCACTAAATTGCGGGTAATGAGTCGCAATCAGCAGTTACTGCGCATGGATTTTGAGTCCAGTTTTGCCGATACCAATAAAGATGCACTTGAAGCCTCATTTGAGAAAGCCCTTGCGCAGGCAGACGTGGTGATTTTGTCGGATTACAACAAAGGCTGTCTGGCCACGCCACAAAAGCTGATCAGCAAGGCCCGGGACGCGCAGAAGACCGTGATTGTCGACCCGAAAGGCACGGATTTCGAAAAATATAAAAATGCTACCCTGATCACGCCCAACATGGACGA
Source organism: Alteromonas sp. (assembly GCA_052032275.1). Lineage (GTDB taxonomy): Bacteria > Pseudomonadota > Gammaproteobacteria > Enterobacterales > Alteromonadaceae > Alteromonas. The sequence goes on from JBPEWW010000179.1 coordinate 15,054, forward strand.
GCTTGCTGCAATTACCGGTGAGTCGAAAGACGAAGCCGAGCTGGTCAGCCATGCCCATGAACTGCGCGAACAGTTGAAACTCAGTGCCTTATTACTGACTCGCTCAGAGCAGGGCATGACGTTGTTTGAAAAAGGGCAGGATGAATTCCATCTGCCGGCGAAAGCCAAAGAGGTTTATGATGTCACCGGTGCCGGCGATACCGTGGTGTCAACGCTGGCCGTCGGCATCGCCTGTGGCTTACCGGTTCAGGCTGCCTGTGTGCTGGCCAATCTGGCTGCCAGTGTGGTGGTCGGCAAACTGGGCACCTCTACTGTCACCAACACTGAACTGGCGCTGGCGCTGGGTGAGCAGTCGCTGCATCTGGATGGCGGTGTGATGAGTGAGGAGCAGTTAGTCATGGCGCTGCAGTCAGCGCGTACCCGGGGCGAGAAGATTGTCATGACCAACGGGTGCTTTGATATTCTGCATGCCGGCCATGTCTCTTACCTTAAAGAAGCGGCTGAACTGGGTGACCGCCTGATTGTCGCGGTGAACACGGACGAGTCGGTAACCCAGCTGAAAGGGCCGGGCCGTCCTATCAATAATGCCGCCCGCAGAATGGCGGTACTGGCCGGGCTGAGCTCAGTCGACTGGGTAGTGCCGTTCTCTGAAGAGACCCCTCGGCGGTTGATTACACGCCTGCTACCAGACGTACTGGTGAAAGGCGGTGATTACAAACTGGAAGCCATTGCCGGTGCCAAGGAAGTGCTGGATAACGGTGGCGAAGTGAAGGTGCTGAATTTCGAAGACGGTGTCTCCACCACCGGAATTATCGACAGCATTGTTAACCGGGACGTGAAAAAAGCCTGATCATGCACATTCGCCCGGCCCGGCAACGGCGCCGGGTGTACAATCCCCCTGTACCGGTACGGGTCTGAACTGACCCGGCCGCTACACTATTTCAGCTACGCAGATGCCGGTTAAAAGTATGCCCTGTGCCATTCACGCATAGCGGCAACCGGGTGTTTGCGTTAAGCTAGATTAACCATCGTTGTCATCAACAGTATTAGCGGTATTAACATGTACGAAAGTTATTATGGACTTAACTCGAAGCCGTTTCAGCTAACGCCGGACCCGGCGTTTTTCTTTGCCAGTAAGTGGCATAAACGTGCCATGTCATATCTTCAGTACGGGCTGTCACAGGCTGAAGGGTTTATCGTTATTACCGGCGATATTGGTACAGGTAAAACCACGATCGCGAACAGCCTGCTAAACGATATTGAAGACGATATCGTCGCCGCGCAGATTGTCACGCCCAAACTAACGCCAGACGAGCTGGTAAAAATGGTGGCGGCGAAATTCGAGCTTGATACCACGGCCAAAACGAAGGCCGATATTCTCAAAGAGCTGGAAAAATTCCTGTATGACCTCAGTACGCAGGGGCGCCGGGCATTGTTGCTGGTAGATGAAGCGCAAAACCTGCCGCTGGAAACCATTGAAGAGTTGCGGATGCTGTCAAACTTTCAGCAAAAAGGTAAGCCATTACTGCAAAGCTTCCTTTTGGGGCAGGAAGAGCTACAGCCCATTCTTCGGGCCCCTAATATGGAGCAGTTTCGCCAGCGTATTGTGGCATCGTGTCATTTAGCGCCCCTTACTGACGCAGAAACTAAATCCTATATTGAATACCGAATGCAACATGCAGGCTGGAGTGGAAAGGCGCTGTTCTCAGATGACGCCTTTACACGAATTCATCATTTTACCCGCGGCGTGCCACGGAAAATTAACACGCTGATGGATCGCATTTTACTGTTCGGTTTTCTTGAAGAGCTGGAAGTTCTCACTGAAGACGCGGTGGATGCGGTGATCAGCGAGGTGAAAGAGGAAATGTTTGAGCCGGATAAGCCAGCTATCCAGCATGAAGCGGAAGAAGAGCCGCCGAGCGCTGGCGAGAGCAATGGCGATGGAAGCTACAAGCCAGCTCAAAAAGTTCTTACTCCTAATGGTAACGAAATTCAGGACGCCGAGTATTACAAAGCCATGCTCGCCGAGCTGGTAGACGCGCTGGATGACGCTATTGGTCATAAAGTGAAACTGACCCAGTACATCGACAAATTACTTAAGAAAAAATACCGCACGTATGTGCGCCTTAAGACTGATGAGGGCGATGAATAAGTGTTACCTCTGCTACCCCAATTAAAAATTTTAGTCGTTGAAGACTCCGATGAGCTTCTCGAGCAGCTAACGTCCAGCATCCGCTCCACCATTGACTTTTTCGACCGCCCTGACATTGAAGTGTCGGTGGCTGAAGCGATTTCGGTAGCCGAGGCGCTTAAGCAGGTCCGTGAGGACGGTGAGATACAGGCGGTGGTGTTTAGCTGGGACTCCCGGGTTACCGAGGCAGATATCGGCGGCGACAGCGACGCGCAGGTGGCTAACAATGCTGCGGTGATCAACGCGATTAAGCAGGTTCGCCCTGAGCTGCCCGTGTATGTGTTGGGTGATGCAGTGAAGGGACTAGATATAGTAAATGAAGCCGGCAGCATGGAGTCGTTTTTTTACCGCAACGATATTATCAGCGACCCTGAGTCCATTGTTGGCTACATCATCAATGATTTTGACGATCGCAATGAGACTCCGTTCTGGACCGCCTACAAAGAATATGTACTGGAAGCCAACGACTCCTGGCATACTCCCGGGCACAGTGGCGGCGCCAGCTTTCGGCACTCCCCCTACATCAGCGACTTTTATCGCTTTTTTGGACGCAACGTCTTTGTGAGCGATCTGTCGGTCAGCGTGGACTCACTGGGCTCGCTGTCCGATGGCACCCATGCCATCGGACGTGCCCAGGCAAATGTGGCGAGCACTTTCGAAGTCAGGCACTCCTATTTTGTAACCAACGGTTCGTCTACTTCTAATAAAATTATTCTGCAGACGCTGCTCAGGGAGGGCGATAAGGTTATTGCTGATCGCAACTGCCATAAATCTGTCCACTATGGGATTGTGCAGGCCCGTGCGATGCCGGTTTATCTGGACAGTGTCTTTAACCCTGATTACGGCATTTTCTCACCCCCCAGACTCACGCAGCTTCGTGAGACGATAGCGGCGAACCCGGATGCTAAACTGGTCGTGCTGACCGGCTGCACCTATGATGGCCTGCTGACTGATCTGAAGCAGGTAGTATCGCTGGCGCACGAGCATGGCATGAAAGTGTTTATCGATGAGGCATGGTTCGCCTATGCGTCGTTTCATCCGCAATTTCGCCCCTATTCGGCGGTCAATGCCGGTGCCGACTATGTGACGCACTCGGCCCATAAGGTGGTGTCAGCCTTTTCACAGGCGTCGTTTATTCATGTGAACGACCCGGACTTTGACAAAGACTTCTTTAAAGAAGTGTATAACATTCATACCAGTACTTCGCCCAAATACCAGCTGATCGCCTCACTTGACGTATGCCGGCAGCAACTGGAGATGGAAGGCTACAAAATTCTTAACGAACTACTGGCCAATGTGCAGGAGCTTAAGCAACAGGTGGCTAAGTTTAGGCGTCTGAAAATCCTTGATCGCGACGACTTTGCAAACATGTTCGATCATGTCGAGCAGGATAATATCGGGCATGACCCCCTTAAGATCCTTATTGATATCTCTGCGCTGGAATACTCGAATCAGGAAATTCATCGCTTTCTAATGGACGAAGTAGGCCTGGAGATTGAGAAATTCACCCATAGCACCATTCTGGTTCTACTTACCCTTGGTGGCATGCGCTCTAAAATTGTGCGCTTATACAACGCACTAAAGAAGCTGGATGATGGCTCGGTGGCACTACAGCGAAGTAAAAACAGGAAGCCACTGCCTGCGTCCATTCCCCCCATTACACTCGCTGAGCTGCCCTCCAAGGCATTTTTCAGTGAACGGGAAGCGGTACCATGGGAAGAGAGTGCCGGTCGGATAGCCGCCGGACTGGTAACGCCTTACC
>JBPEWW010000018.1:0-8635 GCA_052032275.1 Alteromonas sp.
GACCGACCGCAAGGTACAGGAAGACTCTCTGGATATGCGCTGGCAACAGCAAGCCACCATTGGCTTCTTTGCGCCCTTCCCGGAAGATCTGCGGGATTATACCGCTGAGACGTCCGCGCTGGTGATGGAAGTAAAGGCGCTGGCTAAGGCTGATGACATCATGTTGTCTGCCGGCTGTGCAGAAGCCTGCGACATGGCACTGAAGTTGTCAGCGTACATGGACAGCACGCAAAACTGGCAGACAGTGACCGTGCCGACACGTTGCCTGACGGCGAAAGGGGCCAGCTTTGCGGAAACCTTTTCACCGTTCGCGCTGACGGCGGCAGAGGGCGCGCACATTGTGGTATCAGATATTCGTCTGGAAGCCAGTCTCGACCAGGAATCGTTACCTGCGTGTCAGTAGCGATGTAACTTTGTCATGATTTAAAGGGAGCCAATGGCTCCCTTTTTATTCTGGCGGCTCAACAGGCTGATGTACATGCGGACGATTATGGGAATGCGTATGCAGCGCATCACCCTCGTCCCGACATGGCTCGCCGGGCAATTCAAATTCAATGGTGGTGTGTGCCAGGTTAAAGGGTGCGAGGCTGGCATTCACCTGGCTTTTCAGCTCTTTGAGTAAGGTGCCGTCGGCATTCACATTCAGCACCAGGTGCGCTGTCAGCACATGCTGCTCGCCATCCAGCGACCACAGATGCAGGTGATGAATTTCATCCACATGGGCAACGTCCAGCAGGGCAGCGGTGAGTGCCTGCTGTTCAATATCGTCCGGTACGCCCTGCATAAACAGCCGTAAGGTTTGCACCAGATAGCGCCCGACGTTAATCAGAATGAATACCGTAAACCCGATGGACAGTAACGGGTCCAGAATAGGCCAGCGATAAAAGTGCAGTACGATTGATACAATCAGTACCGCCACCCAGCCCATCACATCTTCAATCAGGTGCCAATTCAGCACCTTTTCATTTATGGAATGACCGCCATGCAAGCGGTAGGCTGCCACACCATTGACTATGATGCCGAGAATGGCTAAGCCAATCATGCCCTCAGTGTGGGGCATAGGCGGATCCATCAGCCGCGGTATTGCCTCAGACAATATCCACACCGATCCGGCGACCAGAATAATGCTGTTTATCCAGGCGCCCAGTAAACTCAGCCGTTTAAAGCCGTAAGTATAGCGCTGCGTTGCAGGCTGATGCCCTAAGCGGGCCAGTAGCCAGGCCAGACCCAGCGACAGGGTGTCTCCCAAATCGTGTACTGCATCGGCCATGATTGCCACGCTGTTGGTGAGCCAGCCGCCGATAAACTCAATGACGGTAAAGCAGGCATTCAGCCAGAACGCGAAACCAATACGCCGGGTATCGCCGCGCCCTGAATGCTCATGTTGATGGTGGCCGTGCATAATGAATTGCCTGTTACTGCCTACTGATATCTTCTTACACCTTAGCAGAGGCAGGCGGAGCCTGTGAGGTAAGCGTACCGGTTAGGAGCAGAGTCTCAGCCAGTCAGGGCGCTCCATAACAAACGCAGCGCCAGCAACGTCAGTACCCATTTAAACACCCGCACAAACCCGGTGCTGGAAATTCGGGTTAATAGCCGCAGGCCTAGCCAGGTACCGGCGAAACCACTGACTATCATGGCGACAATCAGTGGCAGCCAGTCCAGGAACTGAAACCCCACAGCACTGAATACCGCCAGTTTAAGTACATGCTGAAAGGTCATGCAACTGGCGAACGTTGCGGTAATTTGCAGCTTGTGAAAATGATTTCGGTGCACAAACGCCGCCACCAGCGGGCCGGTTGCACCGACAAACATACTCAGAAAGGTCGTTATGCCGCCCGCGACGATGCGTCCCAGCGGGCGCATTTCCCGGGCGCGCGGCTTGCTTCCCCAGACCAGAAATAAAATAAACAAGCCCACCGCCAGCTGTATGATCTGCAGCGGTAACTGCACCACCACCAGTGTGGCCACACCGGCACCTGCCACAGCGCCCAGACAAAACCAGCCTACCATGCGCCAGTCGGTATGGCGCCGGGTAAGCGCCGCACGGTTAGCATTGGAGCCAAACTGCACCATGCCATGCACCGGGATCAGAGCGGCCACGGGCATGACGGTGGTCATTACCGCGAGCAACAGTACGCCACCACCAATCCCCAGGCTGGCGGTCATCAGTGACGTCAGTGCGGCCAGCATGATCAGGCCCGCTGCCACCAGCCCGCTGATTTGCTGGTTGGCAGTCACCAGCGTCAGCAGGGCGTCAATCATCGTGGCCTGTTATGAATAAGCGTAAACACATGATACTTCGCAGAATAGCCAGATGACGCTACACGTCAGGAGCGCTCTCGGTGAGCGGCTTTGCCGGCGGGTCGCCCGCCACTGGCCAGCCGCAGCCAGAATATCAGCTCAAATGCCACGCCCAGCAGTACAAATACCACAATGCCTGCACGCAAGCCCACCACGTAGCAGCCAATAGCAGCCAGTAAACACAGCACCATCACTGTTATTCTTGACACCATAATCTCCCTCCATTTTTTGTCCCGGCACGCGGCGGTACTGCTGCATTTCCCTTCATGACGCTCTGCCTGTGGGTGGCCCTGTCAGGACAGTAAACCGTCGCGTTCCAGAATAAGTATGGCGCAAAGCCGCTCACCTTTGACAAAATATTCGTAAAAAATCGTGTCAGTTTTCACCCCATTGTGGCCGCTGCGGCGTTTGGTTAGTAAAAGGAGAAAGCTATGACCCATACCTTACCGCTAACCAGCCACCTTGCCTGGCGTCATGTGATAGCCGTGTTACTTGGCACCCTCATCACGTTCGCCTTATTTGTTGTGATGGCGAAATTAATCGCCCACGATCAGGTGAGATTGCAGCAGCCACCCGTGCAGATCGTGCCTGACTTCGTATTACAGCTTGATGAAGAAAAGGTTATCCCCAAAGCGCCCCCTGCGCCTCGCAGTAAACCCACCACGCCGCCACCGCCGGCTCAGATCCCGGCGGATCCGGTAACGTTATCCCCAGGTAACGATGCCCTGCTGACGGACGATTTTGGCCTGGAGCCTGTCACACTCAGTCACGACGTATCGCTGAATCAGCGTGACCAGGAGGCGCGGCCGGTAGTACAGACGGAGCCCCGCTACCCCGTTGAAGCGGCCAGAGATGGCATTGAAGGCTGGGTATCGCTGTCGTTTACCATAGACCCTGTGGGCGGGGTGACAGCCATTCGGATTATCGATGCTGAACCTGCCCGTGTGTTTAACCGGGCAGCCCGTCAGGCACTGGCCCGGTGGAAATACCGCCCCAAAATTATTGATGGGGAAGCTGTGAGCCAGCCTGACATGCGTGTAGTATTGGAATTTACTCTGAGTCAGTAAGGGACGCTGATGGGCATTGTTGTTGCACTTCAATCTTGGCTAAATATGCCCGTGTCAGCCAGCGAGCTGATGGCAAAGTATGCCCTGGCTGACGACCCCAGACTGCTCGACAAACTTTACAGCCAGTGTGGTGACGACCTTTATCATTACCTGCTCAGTATGAGCAATGCCGACACGGCAATGGATATTGCCCAGAAAACCTGGCTGACAGTAATAGAAAAGCGTCACTTATATCAGCCCACCGGACGCTTTGAGAGCTGGCTGTTTACGCTTGGCAGGCATGCGCTGATTGATGAGCTGCGCAAGCAGCAGCGGCTTACCTCTGACGACACCATACTCCACCAGTTACAGGCCCCACCGCCGGTGAACACGCGCCCTGAAGTACAGTTCAGTGAGGCACTAACCGCATTGCCGTTTGCCCAGCGCGAGGCGTTCTGTTTGCAGCAGGAAGGGTTTGGCCTGCAGGAAATCGCCACCATTTGTAACAGCAACCGTGAAACCATTAAAACCCGGCTTCGCTACGCCCGCCAGGCACTGAAAGCCGCACTGGACACTTCCCATGAATGACCAACGTGATACTTTGTCGGAACTTTACACGCAACATAAGCAACGTCATTCGCCACCCGATTCACTGCGTCGCTATGTTTTGCAAAAAGCACGCAACAATACCGCCAGGCGTCAGCGTTCTGAGACTTTGCGGCATTGGCGTCTGGGTGTAGCAGCTGCGGTGTCGATGCTCGCGCTGGTGACAATATGGGGCACCAGTTATTTTATTCAACATATGCCTAAGCACGCGGTACCGGTGGCTCTGGTGCAGTACCACGGATTCGACGCAGACGCCGATCACTCGCCTTCATTTGCGAGCCGCCGTGCGGAACATTTTAACGCCTACCAACACCGTCAGCTGGTAGTGCGCTCCCGCTATGAGCAAACGGCGACGGTGATCATTGCCGATGGTACGCTTGCGTTGGAAGACTGCCGGGATAAAATTTTTGCCCTGTCGGCTTCGCTGGTCGCTGCCCTGCATGCAAAACAAAAACTTCCTGCTGACTTGCAAACCGGTGAGCGGGTCTCTGTAGCGTTTAATCAGGATGGCTACATTCTGGAGGTTATCAGGTCCCCTGAACCCTTGCGATGTGAATCGGCGTAGGGTGCTGCACAGCGCAACAAGCTGATTTTTTGTGCTGTTGTTTACTTACCCACCTATCTACTACTTATGTATAAGGCATGTCTGTAAGAAACGACATGGGATCGAGAAAATTCTACTCATCACTTTTTATACAACCCTAAACTGTCAGCCAAAAAATAAAAATAAACCATACTTATCATACAGTTAACTATTCACACCCAGGTTGGCACAGTGTTGGCATACATATAAGTACAGACAACGAACAGGAGACAGCAATGACACGTTTATTAAGCGTATCTGCAACGATTGCAGCATTGGCACTGTCTTCGCCGGTACTAGCTGACAGCCATGGAAATAATTGGAAAGCGTCAGCCAGGGATGCATGGATTGATGGGAAAGCGGAAGCGACACTCCTGTTCAACGGTCAGCTTAATACCTTCGACATAAACACGGATGTCAGGGATGGAAAAGTAATCCTTACAGGAAAGGTCGACAGTGAAGTCGATAAAGCACTTGCCACGGAATTGGTCAAGTCGCTAGAAGGTGTTAAATCGGTTGATAACCGTTTGTCTGTAATAACGCCAGATGATTTTGATGGAGATTGGGACGCGTTCACACGAGATTTGCAGGATGCAAAAGTAGTAACAGTAATTAAGACTCGCTTGCTACTGGAAGATCAGCTCTCTGGCACTGACATTGAAGTCCAAGCGAAACAAGGGATTGTTACCCTTTCCGGCACCGTGAGATCCGACAGTGAACGGGATCTGGCGATTGCCATTGCGAAGAACACTGATGACGTCGATGACGTAGTAAGTGAGCTGTCTGTAGACGGCTAACCTCTCCCCTCAAGGCCCGTTCGGGGCCTTATCATTACCTCTGATATTAGCCCGCTTCCTTGGCGGGCATTTTTTTGCCTGTTATTCGGCAGTACGCTGGCATGGGTTTTTGTAAGCGAGGGTGTAGAATAGCGCCAACTTGTCTTCCAGTCCTGTCGGAGCCTGTGTCACGTGCCCTTCAAAATTTTATTTTTTGCGTTGCTGGCGACCGCCATCGGGCAAAGTGTGGTGCTAACCACATTGCCGTCACTGGGCCGGGAAACCGGTTTATCGGAATTCCAGGTCTCGGTGATCATGTCCAGCTCAGCGTGCATTTTTGCGCTGGGCACCACCGTGTGGAGCAGGGTCGCAAAGCGTCGCGGTCATCGCCGGTTACTGATGCTGGGTCTCACCGGCTATACCCTGGGCACCCTGCTGTTTGCCGGGGTATGGACTCTGGGCCTGAACGGTTACTTTGCCGGTACGGCACTGTTTCTGACACTGCTGCTGGCCCGTAGTCTGCAGTCAAGTGTTATGTCTGCCACTCCGCCTTCTGCCGTCGGGTATACCATTGCCATCAGCCCTGCGTCTGCACGGGTGAAGTCCATCAGTAAGGTGACCTCCGCCAATAATTTAGGTCAGATCCTGGGCCCCACCTTTGCCGGCGCGCTGGTGGGCTTTGGCTTGCTGACCCCGCTCTATGCCGTGGTGTTGCTCACCGTGGTGGCACTTTTACTGGTGTACAGGAAGTTGCCTGTCAGCCCGCCCGCGCCGCACACCAGCGAACGGGATCGCCATCATCAGGTACGCAATGCCTCGTTGCGTCCGCTCACTTCCCTGCTGATAAGCCTGTGTGCCAGTGTGTTTTGCGCCATGGCCATGCTGCAGCAAACGCTGGGCTTCTTTCTGATTGATGTTTATAACGCATCCACTGTCCAAGCCGCGCAGGGCGTGGGGCTTGCCATGATGCTCAGTGCTGTTTCCTCGCTGGGGATCCAGCTTGTCGTGGTGCAGCGCACCCATGTGGCGCCTGAAAAACTGATTCAGCTAGCCATGCCATTGCTGTGCAGCGCTTATCTGCTGATGTATTTTCATCAGGCGCTGTGGGGATTGTATATCGCCATGGTGTTGATGGGTCTGGCGATGGGCATGGCCTACCCCTCCATTGCGGCCGCTGCCACCAGCCGCTGTCACCCTGATCGTCAGGCCACCGTCACCGGTATGATTACCGCCACGCCGGCCATGGGCTATATTATAGGCCCCCCTGTCGCCGCCTTGTTTTATGGCTTTGATGAGCGATATCCTTTCCTGGTGGCCGCAATGATGGTGTTGTTTTTTACATTGCTGGCTTCTCTGAAGCTACAGGCCTTTCGATCGGCATAAGAAATTTTTTTACTGTTTAAACTTAACCCCGTGGTTATGCGACATACCTGATATCCCCGTCACGGATAGCACGATATGTCACAGACTCAGCAATACCCCATTACGCCTGCCGATAACCTGGGTCATGGTTTTCTCATTGCAATTTGCCTGATGACCTTTGCGCTAACGATCACCACCGATTACGTACGGGCTAATCACACCACGCCGGCAACACAGACCGGCCCGCTGCCTTACCCGGTGTCATCGGGCGCTAGTGCACAACTGCTGCGCGCGGCTGCAATGGGGGATACCGAACAGGTAGTGGACCTGCTTGCCCAGGGGGCGAAGATTAATCAACCATTGCCTCTGGCGGGCAGTGCCCTGATTGTGGCCACGAAAAGTGATCAGCCGGCAATGATCAGCGTGTTACTGGCCAAGGGGGCGCAGGTCGATCAGGTAGTGGTGGGAGATGAGACGGCCCTCATCACTGCCAGTCGGCTTGACCGGTTAACCATTGCACGCCAGCTGGTTGCAGCCGGGGCCGATGTCAACCTGGGCATCAATGCCGATACCACGAACGGGAAAATATGGCGAACCCCGCTCAACCAGGCCCGCAGCCACGCAATGCGTCGCTTGCTGATAGACGCCGGCGCGCGGGAGGATAGTCCGACGTTACGGTATCGTTAGCAGGGGCACTGCAATTTATTGTGACTGATGGCGGGCACTGACAGTGAAGAACCATTTGCTGGACAGTTGCATGTCAAAAGACAGCTGTTTTGGCTTTTTCTGGGTCACGGCGTGCAGTACAGCCTGGTAATCATGCCGTTGCTGCAGGTATGGCGTAGGTGACAATACGTTATAACGATACGCAAACTGGCTTTCCACATTGTCCTTATTCGTTTGCCACACAGGCATGGACAGGAAACAACGCTCATCTCTATGTTCCACATGTATGGCATTGACGGAAACCGATTGCGCCATTTCCAGTAACGCAGAATCTTTTTCTTTTGCACGTGAAACCACATATTTTGCTTTGCCATCTTCCTTGGCTATATCGCAGGCTTTGGACGCAATCATAGTGAAGGTTGCTTTATTGTCCCGAAACGTGCTGATGACATCTTCATATGACGGCCGTGGTGAACACGACATCACCGCCGCTGCGCTAAGCAATATGAGTGTGGATCGTATCATGCTCTCACTCCCCTGTCTGTCCTACGCCGCTCATCATGCCAAAGGCGATTTAAATGATCCACCGAAGCGCGGCCTGCACAACACAACTGACTGTTTTTTATACGACGAATTACAAAAACCGGCCTGTTACCGTCAACCGGATTACTTATTGCGGCTGTACCCGGCACGTTCGCGTAATAAGTATGGCCAGCCAGACCTGAATATAAAACCAGCTGCGGAAAGGGGAGCAGGCAGCTGCTAGGTTTTACTCAGTTAAGCCACTCAGATGAGTGATCTTACGTCTCCAAAGTGTTTTCCTATAGTGTTCATTACCCACAGGGGCTCCGGCCCCTGCTTTTTATTCAGGACACTCACACCTTCTGTGGCACCTTCTGTTGGACACCCACTTTCTATTGAGACACCCACATGTCCAGTGGGACACCCACCTTTTTTTGAGACACCCACATATCCAGTGGGACACCCACTTTATATTGCCAACCCACCCTGTGGGTCTCTCTAACGTAGCGCCTACCTTCTCCTGCCACCGGGTTACGGGGTTATAGCAGCCTGTAGATCTTTAGCCGCATATGTAAAAAATGCAGATTTGCGCTGCGCTGCCGTTTTGCGCTGACTGTCTCCCTTATGAAAATAGCATTTATTTTCAGGGACTTACTACTATTCCAACCATTCCTTACCTGGTGGTACGCGGGTTGCTGCAGCTATTGTGCATAGGACGTACATGCAGCCAATAAACGCATAGGAGGAACTATGAATAGCGATCGTATCGA
>JBPEWW010000180.1:0-5108 GCA_052032275.1 Alteromonas sp.
GTGTCCGTGCAGGCTTTGATGCGCTGTGTGTATAACAACACCGATACCGAAGCCGCCCGGCGCTACGCCCGGCTGGACATTCTGGATGAAGAGTGGCGGGAAAAGTGCCGCCGGGTGGCCAGCCGTCAGGCGTAACGGGTGTCGTCACACCGGCGGCTAATGAATGGCCTGGTCGCCCCAAATCTCACGGGTACGCTGGTCGCGACCGCAGTTCCAGCGATAAATGCGATACCGCACTGGGCTCTTTTTGTAATAATCCTGATGGTAACTTTCGTCCCCTTTGACCGGGTAAAAGGTGGCTGCAGGTAAAATGGGGGTGACCACGGTTTTATTCGGAAACTGGTCGGCGACAGCCTGTTTTGAGGCTTCTGCCAGGGCGCGCTCCTGGGCATTTGCCACGAAGATGGCACTGCGGTAGCTGGGGCCTTTGTCACAAAACTGTCCATTGGGGTCGAAGGGATCAATACTCAGCCAGAAGTGCTCAAGAAGTGCCTGATAGCTTATCACGTCAGGATTGTAGGTAATTTCCACCACTTCATAATGGCCAGTGTGATCCCCTGAGTACGTCGGGTTTTCCGCCGTGCCCCCCGCAAAGCCCGAGACCACATCTGTTACGCCGTCGAGTTTTTCAAAATCGGCTTCCATGCACCAGAAACAGCCACCGGCAAGCAGGGCTTTCGCCGCCATCGCGGGCATGCTCAGTGTTGCAAGTATAAACAGCACAGCGGCACCTACAAACGAGTACTTCATAATGACTCCAGAAAAATAAGAGGAACAGGTATGAATAGTAAGACCCGGCCCGGTTCGTTCATCTTTCAACAAAATAATTGCCGGTCTGATTACCCGGCATTCCGGTCTTAACCGCTTACAGGCCAGCCGTTGTCTGCACGCCCCCAATACGTGTCGAGGCGGCCTGCCCCGTGGACTACGCCAGGGTTGCAAACCTCGTCTATACTCATGGGAAGTTCGCTACTCACAGACGATGATCACGGATACCCTATTTATGAAATATTTATGTTTAGCACTGTGTGCTCAGGCCCTGTGGTTGCCTGGCGCGATGGCCCAGGACAATTCCCCGGCACTGGTGCCGTTGCCCTCCGTAGAAGATTTTACCCGGGGTAATGACGGCTGGGCCATCGGCCTGGGGCTGGGCGTTGAATACGAGTCGGCGTATGAAGGCTCCGATGAATTTGGCGTTGAAGTGGATCCGGCGGGGGCGGTGCAGTGGCGTAAGGGCAATGATATTTTTTACTGGGCCGGCGAGGCGCTTGGCTGGCGCGGCCGGCGCGCTGACGTGTGGTATTTTGATGCTGCGATTGCCTTTGAAGAAGGGCGCGAAGAAGGTGATTCCGATGATGGCAACCTGGCGGGCCTTGGCGACAACGATGAGGGCTTCGAGGTGGTACTGCAGGCCCGGCGGGCACTGGCGCCGAACTGGCGGTACTGGTTAGATGGCCGTCTTGTGGCAGGCGAAGCGGGCGTGTTAGGTATCTTTGGCCCCGGCTACCGGTTTGGCGAGCAAACCGACGGCACCGGTTCGGAGATTGCCCTGGTCGCGGTGTTCCATGACAGCGAGTATGCGAACCGGGATTTTGGCGTCACCGCTACCCAGGCGGCTGCATCCGGGTTGCCGGAGACCCGGTTATCCGGTGGCTTTCGCTCCGTGGGGGTGCATTATAATTACCGCAATTACATTAACCGCCACTGGCAGGTGTTCGGTGAGCTGCTGTACGAGCACTACAGCAGCGATATTCAGGACAGCCCAATCACCCGCAACGATTATGAGCTGGAAGTGGGTATTGGGGTGATTTACGTGTTTTGATGGGTTAGCGCGTTAAGCGATAACCAGGGTGTCAGCCAGCCGCGTCGCCGTCCGCCCATAAAAAAAGCCGCTGAGTGACCTCAGCGGCTTGTTAAGCGATATCCAGTGTAGCGCTTACGCTTCTTTGATAATGATCACTTTAATAGACGTAACTACATCAGAGTGCAGTTGCAGGTCGATGTCGTACTCGCCTGTTTCACGCAGTGTACCAGTAGGCAGTTTAACTTCTGACTTTTCTACTTCTACACCGGCCGCGTTGATCGCGTCAGCGATATCGCGGGTACCGACAGAACCGAACAGCTTGCCTTCTTCGCCAGCAGGTGAAGCAATTGTCACTTCGCCCAGTGCGCGAATTTTCTCAGCGCGACCTTCAGCAGTCTGCAGCTCTTGAGCAATCTTCGCTTCCAGTTCGGCACGACGTGCTTCGAACTTCTCGATGTTGTCTTTAGTCGCAGGTACTGCTTTGCCCTGAGGGAAAAGGAAGTTACGTGCGAAACCTGATTTTACGTTAACCTGGTCGCCCAGACCGCCAAGGTTGGCGATTTTATCTAGTAGGATGATATCCATCTATGCTACCCCTTAAACTTCGCCAATTACTTGTGTGAATCAGTGTACGGAAGCAGTGCAAGAAAACGTGCACGCTTGATCGCAGAAGACAGCTGACGCTGATATTTTGCGCTTGTACCAGTGATACGGCTAGGGACGATCTTACCGCTCTCAGTGATATAGTTCTTCAGAGTAGCGATATCTTTATAATCAATTTCAGTCACACCTTCTGCAGTAAAACGGCAGAACTTACGACGTCTGAAAAAACGAGCCATGGGTATTCTCCTTAAGCGTTGTCTTCAGTGGTTTCAGTTTTCTTTTCTGCGCGCTCTGTGCGAGGAGCAGAATCATCACGACGTTCACGACGCTCTTCTTTCATCATTGGAGAAGGCTCTGTTACTACGTCTTTAGTGCGCATAACCAGGTTACGCAGGATGACATCGTTGAAGCGGAAAGCATTTTCCAGCTCATCAACTGCTTCAGCCGTGGCTTCAGCATTGATAAGCACATAGTGTGCTTTGTGCAGCTTCTCGATTGGGTATGCCAGTTGACGACGGCCCCAATCTTCTAAACGATGAATCTGACCACCGTCTTGCTTCAGGATTGTGGTATAACGCTCGATCATACCAGGTACTTGTTCACTCTGATCAGGGTGAACCATAAATACGATTTCGTAATGACGCATTAAACGCTCCTTACGGTTGTAGCCTCGGCAGTACAGCCACTCTGCATAGAGACAAGGAACTGGGTTTGGTTGGCTGTAAGGGCGCGCATTATACGCACACAATGGCTGGCGCACAAGTACTAAGGCGGCATTTTATACAGCCC
Source organism: Alteromonas sp. (assembly GCA_052032275.1). Classification (GTDB taxonomy): domain Bacteria; phylum Pseudomonadota; class Gammaproteobacteria; order Enterobacterales; family Alteromonadaceae; genus Alteromonas. Next base: position 3,197 of record JBPEWW010000180.1, read on the forward strand.
GTTAATGGGTTGCGCCATTGCCGGTCGACACCAGCACCGCCACTCCCACCAACGCCGCCAGTGACCAGACAAGCACCCGCCAGGTAAAGCGCTCGCCAATTACCCAGGCTACGCCCAAGCTCATGATGGCACTGGTGGCAATGAGTGTCTGCACCACCGCGGCCTTGGCGTGGGCAAACGCCAGCATCTGCAGAAAAATCGCTGCCGTGGTGCCCAGCAATGTGGCAATGACAAAGACAGTCCACAGCCTGCGTGCTGGGGCCCCGGCCACATGGCCCTGTTTGGGTAACAGCCGGGTGCGGGTGGCGACGATAAGCAGTGCCACCAGCACCAGCCCGCCGATAAGCCGATACATGGCTGCGCTGGCGGCATCAATGTCACCACCGGCCAGAATATCGCGGCTGATCACGGCCCCAATGGCCTGGCATATGGCCGCGCCGACACCGTACAAATAGCCGCTCGATGCCACAATATGGGTGGCACTGCGCTTATTGTTTTTGATCACCATATCCACAGAAAACAAAATCAGGCCCACGCCCAGCCATTGTTGCCAGGTGATCCATTCGGCTATCCAGGCCATGGCCAGCAGCGCGGTAAAGATGGGCGCCAGGGTTTCCGCCACCAGCACCGCCTGACTGTCACCAATACTGGTAAGCGCCTTAAAGAACAGGGTGTCGCCAATGCCTATGCCAATTACCCCACTGACCAACAGCCACAGCAACGTGTCGGTGCTGACCGTTTGCGAGGGCGACAACCACAGCGTCACGCCGAGCAGCAGCACCACCGAAATCAGCCCCTTCCAGAAATTCATGGCCAGAGGCGAGAAAACCTGACCCGTTCCCCGAAACAAACGGGCAGCAATGGCCCAGCATAAAGCGGTACCCAGCGCGGCGACTATTCCCATACGAACTTCCGGTTAGTGATGAATGAGTGACAGTCTGCCCCGGCAGTCAGTGACGCTGCCAGGCAGAAAAAGCGCGCTAGTGTAGCCAGTGATAACCGCTACGCGCAAGCCTCAGGCGGGTTAAAAAGGATTTAATGTATACCCTTGCTGTTGCAGCAAGGCGTGGGCGGTCATGGCAGATAATGACAGCTCCACGCCATCAATCAGCATCTTCTCCGACAAGCCATGCCCCATAAACGACTGTCCGCACATGATGATTTTTACATTGTGGTTCAGCAGCGCAGTAACCAGCGGGAGGCTGGCATTGGTACCCTGTTGTTTCTGCTGATAGGCCTCAGGAGTAAGCACATCCAGGCTGGCGCCGCCGTGAACCACCACGGCCAGCTGAATATTTTCCTCAGCGACGCCGCTGGCCACATGCATATTGATAAACCGGGCCAGGGAGTCGAATTGCTGATTGACGGTGCCTGGCTCGGCTGCAGATCCGGCATCGAACGCCACTTTGAGGCGCACTGTCGCGTCCAGTTCCACGCCCGGCACGGGGGCATGCTCCCCGTATTCTTTGAAGACCGGGCCTGCCGCAAAGTCACTGATATCCGCACTGACCTGCCAGCTTAGCGCCAGCATAAATACGCTTATCCGTTGCCACATAATGATTCCCTGTTGGCTGTTGATGTCGCTATAGCAGCATGACCAGGGGGCCCGCGCAAGCAGTATTTGCCCGGCGGCCCTGTATTAAAGCTCGCGCACCCAGATATTTCTAAAACTCACCGGATTCGAATGATCCTGCAGTTGCAACGGGGCACAGCCATGCGCACTATAAGCAGGCGCGCCAATCCATTCAGTGGTGCCCTGCACTTCGGCGTGATGCTGGATCACCACGCCGTTATGCAGCACGGTGATATAGGCAGGCCGGATTAGGGTATCGCCATCGAACCTTGGGGCGTTGAACAGAATATCGTAGGTTTGCCACTCACCCGGCGGACGCATGGCGTTCACCAGCGGAAT
>JBPEWW010000181.1:0-2410 GCA_052032275.1 Alteromonas sp.
CACAAGTCCAGCGTCACATCGTAGCCGGTAAAGTGCATCCGGTGGCAACCCGCCATCGCAATGGGGTATTGTGCGGCCAGCGCATGCGCCTCATCCTGAAGTGCGGTAAACCGCCGTAGGGCTTGCTGCATGTCTGTTTGGGCTAGTGGAAACTTCTCGGTACTTAAAAAGTAGAGGCGTTTAAGAACATGCTGCGGATTTGTTTGTCTGAATTCACGGAAAGCTTGCAGGGCAACCAGAAAGTTTAAGCCGGTACCAAACCCGGTTTCGGCAATTACAAATTGTTCACGGGTATGGGTATGCCATCGCTCTGGCAGATCATTGCCGGCCATAAAAACATGGCGGGTTTCATCAATGCCGCTGTCGTTAGAGAAGTACACGTCATCGAAATGATCGGCCACTGGGGTACCGCTGTCATTGAAGTGTACCTGGGCAGTCGTAGTTTTCACGCGGTCAGACCTTAGTTGAAAGCGAAAGAAAGGGATTACCGGGCGAACTGCTGCTATCACTGTGATAGCGTGATCGCTATAAAAGTAATTTGTGTCATGCTTAAGGGCAGGAATGATACCTGTGATAATGTCAGGTGACCAGCCTTGCCAGGCCGCGCTGGCACAGGAATAAGCGGTCCCGTGGAGCGAGACGGGCTTAAGCGCAGGGTAAATTGACAGTGAACCCGTTATCAGAAGAAAAGAGCAGACCACTTGAACGAATAAAATCGTTACCATAGGCCGCAACAACGCAAAGGGTAAATTATGAGAAGAGCAGTAATCACAGGTCTGGGCATTGTGTCCAGCATCGGTGCAAACAAAGAGGACGTTACGGCGTCTCTTAAAGCCGGAAAATCGGGGATCACATTCTCTGAGCAGTTTGCCGAAATGGGCTTGCGTAGCCAGGTATGGGGCAATATCGATATTGACCTGAAAGAACATATAGACCGTAAAGCCATGCGGTTCATGGGCGATGCGGCTGGCTATGCCTATGTTGCCATGCAACAGGCGATTGCTGATGCGGGTCTGGAAGACAGTGATATTTCTAATGAGCGTACGGGTATCATTGCCGGCTCCGGCGGTGCCTCATCAGAAAACCAGGTGCTGTCAGCCGATACGCTGCGCGCGAAAGGTGTAAAACGGGTCGGGCCTTATATGGTTCCCCGGTGCATGGCTTCCACCGTGTCGGCATGTCTGGCTACGCCGTATAAAATTAAAGGTGTGAATTATTCCATTGCGTCAGCATGTGCCACCAGTGCTCACTGTATTGGCAACGCGCTGGAATTAATTCAGCTGGGCAAGCAGGATGTGGTATTTGCCGGTGGCGGTGAAGAGCTGCACTGGTCACTGTCCAGTCAGTTCGACGCAATGGGTGCCCTGTCGTCCAAATATAATGACAACCCGGCCGTGGCATCGCGGACCTATGATGCCGACCGTGACGGATTCGTCAGCTCTGGTGGTGGCGGCATGGTCGTGGTAGAAGAACTTGAACATGCCCTGGCCCGTGGCGCCAAAATATACGGTGAAGTGGTAGGCTATGGTGCCACCTCGGATGGTTTTGACATGGTCGCTCCTTCTGGTGAAGGCGCCATTCGCTGCATGAAAATGGCCATGCAGAACCTCGACGGCCCCATTGATTATCTGAACACCCACGGCACCTCCACGCCGGTCGGCGATGTCAAAGAGCTGGGCGCGATCCGCGAGGTATTTGGTGACGGTGGCGTGCCCATCAGTGCAACCAAGTCACTTACCGGCCATGCGCTGGGCGCGGCTGGTGTGAATGAAGCCATTTACAGCCTGCTGATGATGGAGCACGACTTTATTGCGCCGTCTATTAATATTGACAACCTTGATGAGCAGGCAAAAGGCCTGGATATTGTGACCGAGGCCCGCCACGCGACGCTCAACACGGTGATGTCCAATAGCTTTGGTTTTGGTGGCACCAATGCCACGCTGGTGATGCAGCGCTATCAGAAGTGAGGCTTCAGCCAGCAGAGGCTGGCCTGCGCCTGAGTCATTAACGAAAAGCTGTGCATGGCACAGCTTTTTTTGTTGCTGAAATTCCTGTCAGGCGGGACGGCTTCCCCATTTACCGGGCAGAATGTCAGCCAGCAGCTAATGGCCATAATGACGCATCCGGGTAGAGCAGGGCGGCGTAACCCGGTATAGTGCCAGACCTTGAAGTAAACCGGGGCAGACAGGTTGAATATACTAGTTGAAGACACTATTCCGTTTGGGGCCGAGTATTTTGACGGGCTGGGCAGTATTAGCCGCTACAGCTGGCAGTCATTGCAGCCTGCCGACCTGATTCACACAGATTATCTGGTGGTACGCTCGACAACCCGGGTTGATGCCAGGCTGCTAAGCCAGGCCAGCCGCCTCAAGCTGGTGACCACGGCAACCGCGGGGACCAACCATCTGGA
>JBPEWW010000182.1:0-1995 GCA_052032275.1 Alteromonas sp.
GTGTCGCCATATTGAATACCGTTTTCAGTACGCAAATCCTGATGCTGGCGGTGATAATTTTCATTGGTTTCCATAATGCGAATACCCGGATAGCCCAGGTCGTTAAACGGGCGGTGGTGACCACCCCGGCCGTAGCGATCCAGGCGGTAAATCACCATGGTATCAAGATTAGGAATGAATTCGTCAGCGACGCGGTCGATATAACGGGCCAGGTTACGGCTGGGGCTGTCCACCTCGCCGCCGGTAAAACGGCGCATACGGGCTTCCTGATCAGTCTCTGTAACCCGCGTACCTTCGGCAAAAATTCGTGCAGTGGTGTTATTAATCACCCCGTTAATGCCTTCTATATTGCCAATCATGTCGTTATTGAGTACGGCTTTTATGCGCCAGCCATCGTCTTTTGCCTGGGCAGCCATGATTTTGCCGCCAAACAGGCCCTGCTCTTCCCCGGCCAGCGCCGCGTACACAATGGAGCCGTTAAATTTGTGCTGACTGAGTACCCGTGCCGCTTCCAGGGTACCGGCCACCCCGGAGGCGTTATCATTGGCACCGGGGGCATCTGAGGTGGCATCCATAACATCGGACACCCGCGAGTCGATATCACCCGACATGATCACATAACGGTCCGGATCCGTGGTGCCGCGCTGCACCGCAATCACACTGACCACATCAGTGGGGTTGGGAATGCGCTTTTCACCGCTGATCACCTGCGACTGGAAGTACACGTCCAGACAGCCGCCGCATTCGGCGGAAATTTTTTCAAACTCCTGTTTTATCCAGCGCCTGGCTGCGCCAATGCCCCGGGTGTCTGATTCTGTTTCAGACAGGGTGTGGCGGGTGCCAAAGTTCACCAGGGTAGTGATATCCTGTTCAATTCGTTGCGCAGAAATGTCCGCGACAATATCGTGGATAACCTGCTGATCACCGGCGTGAGGTACCTCGGCGTGCGCCAGTGGGCCGGTCAGACCAATCGCGGTCAGCGACAGTAAAACGTGACGTTGGATAACTTTCATAATTCAGACCGTTTGTAACAAGGTGTGTATAAGTTAGGGTAAACGGCGGGTAACAACAAACGAAGTCAACGTGGCGATTCGACAGCCTGTCGAAGATTACCGGTATGAAAGGTAACGGAGAAGGTGTGACTGCGGGCACCGCTGAGCGGTACCCGCAACCTGCGTGTGGGGGTTAAATGAACGCGAAGGCGTCGCCAAACAGGCGGTCTTTTTGCATACCCCGGGGCGTCAGATCTTCACGGACCACCTTCGCCATTTCGAAGCGGCCGGCCACATAGACCTGCAGCGCTGAAAAGTCGGTGTGATCGGCAATAACCGCGTGATGTACCCAGCCGGTGCGGCCATTCCACTCGTCTTTGGCAAATTCCACTACCGGCACGTAGGTGAAGTGAGGGTGCTTCTCGGCCAGCGCGGTAAGCTCGTCGTTTAAGTATAAATCTTCGACATGGCGGCCACCCCAGTACAGTGTAACCGGCGTGGTTTTACCGCTGTGCAGAAATTCCTGCAGAATTGACCAGGTGTAAGAAAAACCGGTCCCGCCGGCAATCAGTACCATGGGTTGTCCGTTAGGTTGCAGATACGCCTCACCATGCCCGCCGCTTAGCCGGATAGCGCCATCTTCACGCATGCGCTGTAACACTTCAGAGGCATAGGCATTGCCCTCATCGGCACCGATATGCAGCTCAATGCGGTCGTTGTCCCAGGCAGCGTTGGCAATGGAAAAGGGGCGTTTGTCGTTCTCGCCCATGTGCACCAACACATACTGCCCGGCTTTGAAAGACACCGGAAATGCCGGCGCCAGCTCTACTTTGTACACTGTGTCTGTCAGCGGGGTAATTTGCGTGACCTGACATTCAATTTCTGACATGTAATCTCTTCTTTTACCTGTTAGCTGCTAGTTTTCGGCAGAATTGTCCATGATACCAAGCTCATCCCAGATGTCATCCACACGCTGTTTTACGGCGTCATCCATGACGATGGG
>JBPEWW010000183.1:0-2484 GCA_052032275.1 Alteromonas sp.
TTTCATGTCCCGTATCCTGTCCGCTTACGCTTTGGTCTCAGTGCTTTTTTCTGTGTTGCTCCCCGAGCCGGGGCAGTGACCGCGCCTGACCTGACTGTCGCAGGGCACTAGAACGGCGGTAGCAGTTCCACTTTTTCTATGGTGATGGGCTCGACGGGGACATTCGGTGCGTTTAGCTCAATGGAGTATTCTGTTTCTACTTCAGACATGGCATCAACCACCTCGCTGCCCTCTACAATCATACCGAACACGGCGTAACCCCACTCGCGGCCAGGGTCCAGGCTGCTATTGTCATTGACGTTGAAGAAAAACTGCCGGTTTGCGGTGTGGGGATCATTTTGTCTGGCCATGGCAATGGTGTGCAATTCATTCTTCAGGCCGTTCCCGGATTCATTAAAAATGGCCGGGAATTTTGATTTCTCATCAAAATCAACAGTGTACCCGCCTCCCTGCACCACAAAGCCGGGCATCACCCGGTGAAAGATCGTGTTGTTAAAAGCCTGCTTGTCGACATAGCGCAGAAAATTATTCACGGTAATCGGGGCCCGGCGACGATCGAGCTCAACGACAATGTCCCCCATGCTGGTAACAATTTTCACCCGGGGATAATAATTATCCGGTTGTACGTGTGAACCATCCTGCTTGTCGCTGGCCAGAACGCCGACGCTGGTCAGCATCAGCAAGGTTATTAGTAGTCGGATCATGAATCATTCCTTATCGCTTTGCTGCGCTTAAAATAACGAATTTTTGCTGGCTTGCAAGTACCTTCACGCCACCAAACAGGCGCTTGAGTTTTACGTGATAATCCAGATGCCGGTTCGCTACCACGATGAGGTGTCCGCCTTTTGCCAGCAACGCCCGGCTGTCATGAAACATTTGCCAGGCGATATGGTCAGTAATGGTATTTTGCTGGTGGAAGGGCGGGTTACAGAGGATCCGGTTGACCGGTGCCGTGTCAGGGGCCTGCAATAACGACTCCAGGCAATTGCTGGGCACAAACCGGCAGCGGGCGAGCTGGTCAGGAAAGTTGTCGGCCACATTGCGCTGCGCCGATGCCAGCGCCATAAACGACTCATCAGTAAATGTCACCTCGCAGTCTGGCGCTAAGGCCAGCGCGTTGAGCCCCAGCACGCCATTGCCACACCCCAGGTCAACCACCTTTTCACCGGGGTAAACCTGCATATGTTCAAGCATAAAACGCGCGCCAATATCCAGCGACTGGCGGGAGAATACATTGGCGTGGTTGCTCACACTGACTGGCTGGCCGGTTGCCAGGCGCATCTGCCACTGTGTCGGGTAAGGTGAGCTAACCGGCTGGTTCAGCTTGTCAGGGGCCGGGTCGGCAAAGATGAGCCGCGATTTTTTACTGGCCAGCGACGTCCGGGTAGGGCCGATGTAACGCTCAAATAAGGCCAGTACCGACCGGGTCACCGACTTCACTTTGCCCGCGGCGATAATGTGGGTGTCTGGTGTGATCACGGCGCTCAGGTCGATGAGTTGCTGCTCCAGTAACGCCAGTGTCCGGGGCACTTTAATTAACACCACATCGGGGTGGCCGGACAGGGGCTGGGTGCTGGCCAGCGCCTGCACCGGTGACGTTACCAGACCACTGGCCTGACGCGCAGGGGCTAAGCCATTGCGGGCGAGGTTCTCGTGCAGCGACTGGTGCGCAATCCAGGAGTCGGACACCCACAGCGGCTGATGCTCAGCAAACCAGCACCCCAGGGCACCAAAGTCGTCGTTAAAAATGCTAAGCTGGTGCCCCTCGGTGAGCAGCTCATCGCAGTGCCGGATCAGTAACTCATCGGCGCTGTCCCAGGCCTGCAGACTTTTGTGCTGATGCTCGGCGGGATACCGGATTAGGGTTAAATTGCGCTCGCCGAGCGAAAATTGCGTATTAGTCATAATATTTTGTTGTATTCGTGAGCCACCGGCTCAGATGGAGGAAACGGTGCAGTATTCCCTGTTTGACGATAGCAGCCCTGCGCACCCGGTGCGACAGGATCTAATGCTGCCTGAGGCCGACGTAAGTTATTATCCCTGCTGGTTATCCGCAAAGTACGCCAGCGCCTGTCAACAGACCTTGCAGGATGAACTGCCCTGGGCGCAGGATACCATTAAACTGTTTGGAAAGGCGGTAAAAATTCCCCGTTTGCAATCATGGCACGGTGACCCAGACTGCGCCTATACTTACTCAGGGCTGACCATGACACCGCAGCCATGGACACCCACATTACAACGCATTCGGGAACAGTGTGAGCGTACCCTTGATCACCGGTTCAACAGCGTGCTGGCTAACTGGTACCGACACGGTGCTGACAGCATGAGTCTGCACGCCGATAACGAACCGGAGTTGGGACCACGACCGGTCATTGCGTCAGTGACCCTGGGTGAGGCCCGGCCCTTTATTCTCAAGCACCGGGAAACCGGGCAGCGCCATACGCAGGTGCTTGAGCATGGCAGTTTGCTGGTCATGGCGGGGAG
>JBPEWW010000184.1:0-1611 GCA_052032275.1 Alteromonas sp.
GCCTGCGCGCCCTGTTCGCGCTGCTGAGTCTGTGGTGCGTGGTGTTAAGTGCCCCCGCTGCGGCAGACTGGGTGGACAACTACGCAGACTACGTTAAGCGCCAGGCGGTCAAATACCGGGTGCCCGGGTACACCTTTGTCTATTATCAGCAGGGTGAATCACCTCGGATCTACACCTACGGCAAAACCCATAGCGGCGGCCAGGCCATTAGTGAGCACACGGTCTTTCGGTTAGCGTCAGTTTCCAAAACCTTTACCGGTCTGCTGATGGCTAAACTGCATGAACAGGATCGGCTACCCCTTACCACCCCCATCAGTGAGCTGACGCCGGCCATCGAATTTACCGGGGAAGGCATGGACACCCTGCAATTGCAGCACATCATTGGCCAGTCCTCTGGGTTTATGCCCAACGCCTATGATAACCTGATTGAAGCAGACTACCCCCTGCACCGGGTGCTGACCCAGCTGGGCGGACTTGAGCCGCTGTGCGCCCCCGGCAACTGCTACACCTACCAGAATGCCTTATTTGGGGCCATAGAGTACTACCTGACGAACCAAAACACGTCGTATCACCGGCAGTTGCAGACTGAGCTGTTTATTCCACTGGGCATGAAGACCGCCAGTGCCGGTAAAGGAGCCTTGCTGGCCTCGGAACAATGGGCCCGGCCCCATATTGCCATCGCGCGTAACCGCTGGCGCGAGGGGCTGGTAGAGAGCAACTATTACCGGTTTGCCCCGGCCGCCGGGGTGAACGCCAGTATTCGGGATATGTCGGTCTATTTGCAGGCGTTGCTGGGCGAGTTCCCCACCGTGATCACACCGGAAATTATCGACACAGTCACCACCCCACGGGTGAAAACCCAGCGTGAGACCTACCGCCGCGGCTGGCGAGGCCACCTGGACAATGCCCACTACGGGCTGGGCTGGCGTATTTACGACTTCGACGGCCACCGCATTAACTATCATGGTGGCTGGGTGAAAGGGTATCGTGCCGACGTGGCGTTTGCGCCGGAAACCGGCGCTGGCTATGTGATGCTGATGAACGCGGAGTCGAATATGATCAACACCACCACCGCGGAGTTCTGGAAGCGCTACTTCGCCAACCGGAATCCGTAGCCCCGGCCCCGGGGCACTGAGTCAAGCGGGGGCTGGCGCAGCGGGACGGTGGCCGTCCCGGATGCGCTGCCTCAGGGCTTTAAGTAGGTATAGCCGCTCAGGCAGTTTTCGTAAAAATCGTTCCAGCGCACCGCTTCGCGGGGATTAAACTTACCGTTAGAAATCTGCCGGTCAATCATCCGCTTCATGTCAGACGCCATCGCTTTGGGGTTGTATTGCATAATCGACAGCACGTCTTCCACTGAGGAGCCTTTTACCACCTCTTCAATGTAGAAATCCTGCGGATCATCGTCGTAGCTGTAAATATGCACCTCATTCAGCCGCCCGAACAGGTTATGCATATCGCCCATTACATCCTGATACGCACCGGTAAGAAACAGCCCCACATAGTAGGGCTCATCTTTTTTAAGCTTGTGCATGGGCAGCACATCAGTGATTTCCCGGCCCACGGTGAACTGATCAATTTTACCGTCACTGTCACAGGTAATATCCACCA
>JBPEWW010000185.1:0-1686 GCA_052032275.1 Alteromonas sp.
ACGCCCATGCAGGTGAAACGTCGGCGAACGCCTATTTAGCTAATCTGACCCGGTTAATGGGACTGATAAGGGCAGCGTTCAGGGATGACGATATCCCGGTTGTCATAGGCAGGATCACCGACTCAGAACTTGGGCAGGAAGATATCATGCCTTACATTGAACGGGTGCAGCTGGCGCAGCAACTGTTTGTCGCCCAGGACAGCTGTGCCACTTACATGAGAGAAACCGACCAGTATGGCTACAATGAAGACGATCCCTGGCATTATGCCAGCGCGGGTTATGTGGCAATGGGCAGCGATTTTGCGCAGGCATTTTTATCGTTAACAGACAGGTGCAGTCGGGCAGAGCATACCCACTGAGCCGCTTAAAGAGCCCGGTTCACAGGCTGACTGGCTGGGTCTGCGCTGTGCTGGTATAGCAAGAAAAGTAAAAAAAAGCTGCCCGCAGGCAGCTTTTTTGATTATCTGACACACGAGGCAAGCATCAGGCTGCTTCGTCTGAAGATTTCGCGGAGGTTTTCTTCGCCGCGGTATTCGCAATCAGTTCCTCATGGTCGAAGTCATCAACGTTAATCGTCCGGAGTCGGCCGGCTTCGGTTTCCCGCAGCAGCGCCGCTTCTTCTTCGTTGATGATACCCGCTTCCAGTGCTTCCTCGGCAAGGGTATCCAGCCGGGTAAACGGAAGTTTGCTGCCTTTCTGTCTGCAGATCCGGTTAAATATCGGCTCACTGGCGATGACATTGTCCAGTGTCTGTTCCAGATCACCGAACAGGCTGCCTTCCTCCCGCGTCAGGTACTGACCTTCACCTAACCGGCTTCTGGCAGTGGAAGGGGTTTGTAAGATCCCCGCGACTTTGTGCTCAACCCTGTCTGAGGGCTTATCGATACGGCGGCCAAATGGCATCACTACCGCCCGCATAAACACCCCGACTGAACGTTTGGGGAAGTTGCTCAGGAAATCGTCAATTGCGGTTTCAATGTCGTGCAGAGTATTGTGCATGGCCCAGTGCAATAACGGCAGGTCTTCTTTTAACCGGCCATCTTCATCGTACCGTTTGAGCGTGGCACTGCCTAAATAAATACCGCTAAGTACATCACCCAGGCGCGCTGACAAGCGCTCCCGACGCTTGAGGTCGCCACCCAGTATGCCCATGGCGACATCGGTCATAAAGGCCAGATTCGCACTGTAACCTTGCAGCAACTTGTAATAGCGTGCTGTCTCGTCGCTAAACGGAGAAGCGTGCAGGGCCCCATTGGTCCAGCTAAACCACAGACTGCGAACTGTGTTGGCAATCGCAAAGCCAATGTGGCCGAATACCGCTTTGTCGAAGGCGTCCAGCCGCTCCTGATGATCTTCAATAGAGGCGGCTTTAATTTCTTCCAGCACATAAGGGTGGCAGCGCATCGCGCCTTGACCAAAGATCATCATATTACGGGTAAGAATATTGGCACCCTCAACCGTAATGGAAATTGGCGCGCCCTGATAACCGCGACCAAGGTAGTTGTTGGGCCCCAGCATGATGCCTTTGCCGCCATGCACATCCATGGCGTCATTGACTACCTGACGCATTTTCTCTGTCAGGTGGTATTTGCAGATTGCAGAAATGACCGACGGTTTCTCTCCCAGATCAACGGCCACCGTAGACATACGCGTCACACTGTCCATCTGGTAGGCATTGCCGCCTAT
>JBPEWW010000186.1:0-4834 GCA_052032275.1 Alteromonas sp.
GCGACGCAGGGCGCGTTCGCCTGATCCCCCGTTTACATAGTGTGTCCCTTTACGCTGCGACCCTTACCAGGCGCAGCGTTTTTTTTACCGTCAGCGATGAGCGGCTGCGCCAGGTGGTAACACCCGTTAGCTGTCCTGTGCGTCTGCCGGGAAGGCGGCAATTCGCGGCGGGCGAGGGTAACCGGCGGGGCAGAAATTGTGATAAAAATGTTGCAGTGAACCGATGTTCCCCGCTACATTCATAGACTGAGTCTCACGTGTAATACCAAAAAATAACAATAATAAAAAAGCGCACCCGGTGCCGCTCACCCTACGGTTACACAACAACAAAAATACTGGAATGTAATTATGCAACTTGCAACGCTCGATATTGCGTTATTTGTCGTCTATGTGGTGGCGCTAATAGGTATTGCCTGGTGGGTGTCACGGGAAAAGCAGGGTCACGACAAGGACACCAACGACTACTTCCTGGCGGGATCCAGTCTGCCGTGGTGGGCCATTGGTGCATCATTAATTGCCGCCAATATTTCTGCCGAGCAAATTATCGGCATGTCGGGATCAGGCTATCAAATTGGCCTGGCTATCGCATCGTATGAATGGATGGCAGCCATCACACTGATTATCGTTGGTAAATTCTTTCTGCCAATATTCCTGAAACATAAAATTTATACCATGCCGCAGTTTCTGGAGCAGCGGTACGATCACCGTGTGCGTAAAGTGATGGCCGTGTTCTGGCTGGGTGTGTATGTGTTTGTCAACCTGACTGCGGTGTTGTGGCTGGGGGCGCTGGCCATCAATACCATTGCCGGTATCGACATGGTCTACGGCATGATTTTCCTGGGCGCGTTTTCACTGGCGTACTCACTGTACGGAGGACTGAAAGCAGTCGCCATGACCGATATTATTCAGGTAGTGCTTCTGGTATTCGGCGGGCTGTTTTTATCCTACACCGCGCTGAATATGATCAGCGATGGCAACGGCCCCTGGCAGGGCTTTATGACCCTGACTGACCAGTTGCCCGGCAAGTTCGACATGATCCTGTCAGAAGACAGTCCTCACTACATGGACCTGCCCGGCTTGTCAGTGCTTATTGGCGGTATGTGGATCATGAACCTGTCGTACTGGGGCTTTAATCAGTACATTATCCAGCGTACGCTGGCGGCCAAGAGTGTTGCCGAAGCACAAAAAGGCATTGCGTTCGCGGCCTTTCTGAAACTGTTGATGCCGCTCATCGTGGTGCTGCCTGGTATCGCGGCAGTACTGCTGGTGCCGGACTTACAGCGTCCCGACCAGGCTTATCCGTCAATGATGACGTTAATGCCCATCGGTCTGAAAGGCATTATTTTTGCGGCCCTGGTGGCCGCCATTGTGTCGTCACTGGCCTCCATGACTAACAGTGTATCCACCATCTTCACCATGGATATTTACAAAGACAAACGGCCTGATGAGACCCAGCATCACTATGTCAAAGTGGGCCGCATCGTCAGTGTGGTGTCGCTGGTCATCGCCATGATAGCGGCGAAGCCGTTATTGGGTCAGTTCGATCAGGCATTCCAGTACATTCAGGAATTTACCGGGTTCTTTACGCCGGGGATTTGTGCGCTGTTTATTCTGGGTATGTCCTGGAAACGGACGACGGCTAACGGTGGTCTGGTGGCAGCCTTAGGCTCCTTTTTCTTCAGTCTGCTGCTGTGGCTGTTCTGGCCCTCGCTGCCGTTTATTGACCGGGTAGGGCTGGTCTTCCTGCTGTGTGTGGGGCTGGCCATTGTGGTTTCGCTTAGTGAAAAGGCCGGCACTCATGAGCATGCCATTGAACTGAATGAGGTAAACTTCAAGACCACCAGTGGCTTCAATGTGGCGTCGCTGGCAGTGGTATTGCTGCTAGTGGCGTTCTATACCACCTGGTGGTAATGCGCCGGGCCGGCCGGCGTGACCGCGCCGTTCCCGGCTGGTCTAACAGGCAGCACACAGCAGCGGTATTCTGTGTTAATCTGTGTGCAAAGTGAAAGGCTCTCAGTGCTAAAAACTGCATCTTGCCGCGGCAATTTGCGGTATACTTGTGGGCTTTCGCGTGCGCGAACACAATGACATTATCGGCGGCGGGCAGATAAACCGGCCCCCGCAAGTAAATAACAGGAGACATCAATGGCAAGCAGAGGCGTGAACAAGGTCATTTTGGTGGGCAACCTGGGCAATGATCCTGAAGTCAGATACATGCCCAATGGCAACGCCGTCGCAAACCTTAGTCTGGCTACCAGTGAAAGCTGGAAAGATCAGCAAGGTCAGGTACAGGAGCGTACAGAGTGGCATCGGTTAACGATGTACCGTCGCCTGGCCGAAGTTGCCGGCGAGTACCTGAAAAAAGGCTCTCAAATTTATGTGGAAGGCAAGCTGCAAACCCGCAAATGGCAGGATCAGCAAGGCCAGGACCGTTACACCACCGAAGTGATTGTTGACCAGATGCAAATGCTGGGTGGTCGTGATGGCGGCGGTGGCGGCCAGCAAGGCGGCGGCTACCAGCAGCGCCCACAGGGTAACCAGGGTGGTTATGGCAACCAGGGTGGCGGTCAGCAAGGCGGTTACCAGGGTGGCCAGCAGGGTGGACCACAAGGTAACCCGCAAGGCGGACGTCCACAGGGTGGCAGCCAGCAGCCTAAACAGCCTCCTATGGCAGAGCCCGATTTCGACTTTGATGACGACATTCCGTTCTGAACAAGAACCAAATTAAAAAATAATCCAAAACCCAGTGTAAAAGCTGGGTTTTTTGTTTTTTGCACGTTATTTTTGCGGATGTTTAGGGAAACAGCGGCTATGCACTCTTAGGTTGTGAATGTCTTTTTCGACTCAGCCATCGTACATTCATCATTAAAAGCGCCGAATAGAGTCACGCTTGATACTGATAAGGTAATAGCGTTTAATCAGTCTGTATTAGATTGCACGCAGTCAGGTTGCGTAACCCCAGCATAGAGCCCAGAGGGCACAGACTCCTTAAATTGTTATTTTAATCGCCTGTTTAAAAAGCTACTTTTTCTACGTAAATATAATGGAATACTTTATCCAACAAGGAATGGTAATGAAAAGATACCTAGCTCTCGCTCCCCTGCTATTTGTTTCGTTTTTAGCTACCGCATCAAATTTGATTAACCATGAACAAATTAAAAATGAAAGGAACTGCTTTAGCTGGGTGTTTGCCGACTATGAGTCCTGGCGTAATCAAATGAAAATGAATTACCAGAAAAGAGCGAAATCCAAAGAGGAGATAAATAAAAAACTAGCACGGTTTGATTCAGTGTTCGGACAGGATAAATATGACCGCTATAAAAGTAGTTTGGATTGCAGCACGTTTGAATACGAAGTCGACTCGCATATGGTTAAAGGGTATGTGATTACGCCGAAAGTGACAGATAAAAAACTGCCCGTACTTATCTATAACCGAGGGGGTAATGGTAATTATGGCGGTGTAGTTTTTGGCTCAATGATGCACAACCTGTTTCCTATTGCACAAGAAGGCTTTGTTATCATTGGAAGTCAGTACAGAGGCACACATACCAACTCTGATACGCTGGATGAGTTTGGTGGAAAAGATGTCCGGGATGTGACAGCACTGTTGAATTATATACCCTCAATAAAGGGCGCTGACGCAAACAGGGTCGGGATGTTTGGTGGAAGCCGGGGTGGTATGCAAACGCATCTGGCCGTTAAGAATACTAGTCATATTAAAGCTATCGCGACCATCGCAGGTAATACCGATTTAGCCAAAGGGTTAACCTACCGTCCAGCGATGGAAAAAGTATACAGAAATCGAATACCGGGCTACCTGGAAAACAAGCAAAAAGAATTAGACAAACGGTCAGTAATCAAGTGGGCTGATAAGTTATCTCCAAATGTGCCGATATTGCTTTTACACGGTACCGACGACAAGCGCGTTTCGGTTAAACATTCCGAAGATTTTTCTGCTGAATTAGCTAAATACAATATTCCACATAAATTAGTGTTGTACGCAAATGACAATCATGGGCTTGCCAAGAATAAAGAAGCAGCCAATCAGGAGCTGGTGCGTTGGTTCCAGCGTTACTTGTAGGCTTTGATTAGCCACACCTGGTGACGTTATCGGACAGTAACGCTGCCCTCCAGTTACACAGCGAGTCGCAAACAACAGGAAGCAGGAATTGAAGCAAATTTATTTTATGGTGTTGCTAGGCCTGTGCGCCCCGTTGTGGGCGCAGGACGATGCACAGGTGGATATTACGGTGATCAAAACCGCCACCGGACAATGGACAGTGACTTATCAGACCCCGCAACCAGTGTCCCGGCTGGGCTTTGTGCGCAACCCCGATCACTCCAGACTGGTGCGCTGGTTACCGCACTCCGAAGAGTTTGACCTGATAGTAGAAGATGATGAAGAGTACCTGGTTAAGAAGGACGGCACAGGTTTTACTGCCGTGAGTGTGGGGTTAACCCCCACCTATAAGCACCTCTCTAAAGATTATGCGCCGTTTTCCCCCTTTTCCGACGGGGGCACGCTAATTTACACCGGGCGCTTATTTGCCTGTGCTGACGCCTGTTCGGAAGAAAACACACAGTGGCGGGTGTCCATGCAGGTACCGCCGGGCGAGCATATGATCATCGCAGGGAAAGTACATACCGAAACGGCTCACTGGCTGGACAGCGGCGATGGCATGAACGTGTATGTGGGGGCCCAGGCGCCCATAGAAACCGCCAGTGTCATAGCGGTCGTTGATGCGGGTTTGCCGGCACAGGTCAAAGCCTCACTGGAGGCGGATATACCAGCGCTCATGACGTATTTCGAGCAGAAGTTGGGGCCAATAACGGG
>JBPEWW010000187.1:0-9250 GCA_052032275.1 Alteromonas sp.
TTCTTCTAAAGCGGCCGCGTAGATTTGCTCTGCCTTTGCTTGCAATCAGCTCAAAGCAGACTTCGAGTGCAATATCCCTATCACTGGATCATAGTATCGTACCTGCATATAAATAACTGTCCGAACATGAAACTTCTGAAAGGGTTCTGCACTGACCCGGGTCTAATGGCGTAGCAATAGTACACTTACTCTGCGGGTGTGGTTATGCCGAAAATATTTAAACCCTCTGTAAAACTCACTGAAAATGACGTCACTGACGAGCATATTTACCGGGAGCGTCGCAAGATAGTCAAAGCCATGGGGTTTGTTGGCGCCTCCTCCCTGCTGGCAAAGTCCGCGTCTGCTGGCTGGTTTTGGGAAGACAATGAAAAAAAGGCCCCTGTAAGACGGCCATTATCCTACACGGAGCCCGGCAGGTTCAGCACCAGTGAAGCCCGCACACCTTATGACAAGGTAAGCACCTATAACAATTTTTATGAGTTTGGCACGGATAAATCGGACCCGGCTGACAATGCCGGCCAGTTACAAACCTCCCCGTGGACTCTTAAGGTTGACGGCCTGGTAGAAAAGCCGTTTGAGTTAGATGCAGATGCACTGACAGCTCGTTTCCCGCTGGAGGAGCGCATTTACCGGTTAAGGTGCGTTGAAGCCTGGTCGATGGTGATCCCCTGGGTTGGGTTTGAACTGGCGGCCCTGTTAAAAGCCGCCAAACCGTTATCCGGTGCGAAGTACGTCGCCTTTGAAACACTTTACGACCCTAAGCAAATGCCCGGCCAGGCCAGTCGCTTTATGGGCGGCGGTATTGATTACCCCTATGTAGAGGGGCTACGGCTGGACGAGGCTATGCACCCACTCACTATAATGGCCGTGGGGCTGTACGGGAAAACCCTGCCCCCCCAAAACGGCGCGCCAATCAGGCTGGTTGTCCCTTGGAAATATGGTTTTAAAAGTATCAAGTCGCTGGTTCGTATTCGCCTGACAGATAAGCAGCCTCCTACCACCTGGAACCGTCTGGCACCTAACGAGTATGGCTTTTACGCCAACGTTAACCCGAAGGTGGCTCACCCGCGGTGGAGTCAGGCCAGCGAACGCCGCATTACCGGCGGTGGCCTGTTCGCCCGCAACCGTATTGCTACTGAGATGTTCAACGGCTACCGTGAAGTCGCGCCGCTTTATAAGGGCTTGAACCTCACCAAGTGGTTTTAATGAAACGGTTGCTGTCCCGCCCGTTGCGCATGTCTGCCACAGTACGGCGTGTAACTAAGACGGCTATTCACCTGCTGGCAGCAGGCTACCTGATTGCCCTGTTCTACTGGGGGACCACAGATAACCTGGGGGCAGATCCGGTTAAGGCACTGCTGCATACCACCGGCACCTGGGCCATTAACCTGCTGCTCGTTTCTCTGTGTATATCACCGTTGGCCCGCTGGCTACCATTCCCGGATCTCATGCGTTTCAGGCGGTTAGTCGGCTTATATAGCTTCACCTATGCCCTGGTTCATTTTTTCAGCTTCTGTGCGTTTGAACTGCAGTTTGACTGGCGCCTGGTGGCCAGTGAAATCATCGAGCGACCGTATATCACGGTAGGCTTTGCTGCACTGCTGATCCTCAGCCTGCTTGCCGCTACCTCAACATCCCGTATACAGCAGCGCATGGGGCCAGCCTGGCAATCCCTGCATAACGGGGTCTATGCCGCCTTACTGCTGGCGCTGCTGCACTATACATGGTCGTTAAAAACGGTATGGGAAGAACCGGTGTTCTACTGGCTGGTAGCCACGGGCCTGTTATATCTGCGCAGAGATAAGCTGCTGCGGGTTGTACGAAAAAAATTCAAAAAAAACCTTGCGCGATAATCCATACAGCACTACTGTATATACATACACTGTATAAACATACACAGGAACGCGCATGACTTTGCACATTCAAACTGGTCACGAACAAAACGTTATTCAGCTGCCTTTACCGTTTGAAGGCTATCCGGGTGATGGGAGTAATGATAAAGGCTGGTCTTATTTGCTCGCTAATTCTGTTGCGTTCAAAAAAGATGTCACCCATGGTATTCGTATCCAAAAGCCCAATCAGGAAGTGATGCCGGCATGGATTGCCCGCCTGATCCAGGGTGGTCAGTGCCGCACTATCTATGTTGAAAATCTGTCACTGCCAGAAGCCGACAGCCAGCGCATTCGTCAGTTATGCTCGCAGTATTCGGTCACTATTGTAAATGTCACGGTCACGCCCCACACGGCTGGCAAAGCAGGCTCCAATGTAGTTACCGGGCCATGGTAAAGTGGTGTATAAACCGATAGGATCGCCGGGCATGATCAAATATCGGATGGAAAACTATGGCGTGTTACTGCTGTTCAGGGCTTCAGTTTGCAGGCTGCTGCGAGCCTTATCTTCAAAACCGAGAGCTTCCAGCGACGCCTGAACAATTGATGCGTTCGCGGTATAGCGCCTATTGTACTGAAAACTACCCCTACATACTGGCAACCTACGCGGCAGCAGCCCGACAAACACTGAGTGTAGAAACCTTAAGAGACAGCGCGGCTGGCAGTCGCTGGTTTGCGTTGCAAATTATCACTACAGCACCTGGCCAGGTTGAATTCAAAGCTTTTTATTTTGAACAAAGTACACCCTATGTACTTCACGAAACCTCCCGATTTGAAATGGAGGAAGGCCGCTGGGTGTATGTGTCAGGTGATCTGCATGCCGATACAGGCCGCGTTAATATTGGCAGAAACAGCCCCTGCGTGTGTGGCAGCGGCAAGAAATTTAAACAGTGCTGTTTCAAACAAAGCGGGCGTCGTTAAGCGCGTTGAGCTCAGATTTTGTGACAACCTGCTCTATCGGTGTATAGTAAGCTGGCAATGGATCTGGCGCGCCTGACCGTGTAGCAGCATGCAAAGACCATGTGTAGGGCTTTGCATCCGCTTTGTCTGTCAGGCTGCCAGTAACAACAATAACTACCCTCTCCAAGGAACCGCTATGTTTAAGCTTAAAATGACAATGGCCGCGGTGGTCGTTGGTCTGAGTCTGACAGGCTGCAATAACTCAGCCACTGCAGACACTGCTGCCGCCGGAAGCACCACGTCCACGCAAACCCTGACTGCTGCTGACGCCAAAGCTTTTTTAACCCGGGCGCAGGATGAAATAGCCAAAATTCAGCTTCCTGCAGCGCACGCGCAGTGGAGCTATGCCACCAATATCAATGTCGATACGCAGGCCGTCAGCGCGTATATGAATGAGCAATTTGCCACGAAAGTGGCCGCGCTAGCGAAAGAAGCTGCCCGCTTCAATGACGTAGAAGTTGATGCTGATACCCGCCGCAAACTGGATTTGCTGCGAAACGGCCTGACCATGCCTCCCCCGTCCAACCCGAAAAAAGCCGAACGACTTGCGAAAATTGGATCAGAGCTGGGCGGTATGTATGGCGCAGGTGAATATTGCCGTGACGAGGACACGTGTTTCAGCCTGGTTGAGATGAGTGCTGAAATGGCCACCTCCAGAGACTACGACACCCTGCTGGAATTTTGGGAAGGCTGGCGTGAAGTGTCGGTACCAATGAAGCCCTTGTATGAGGAACAGGTGAGCCTGGCCAACGAAGGCGCGGCTGAGCTTGGGTTTGCGAATGTCAGTGAATTATGGCGCGGCAAGTACGATATGCCGGCGGACGAATTCCCCAAGGAGCTGGACCGGTTATGGGGTCAGGTTGAACCCTTCTACGAAGCGCTGCACTGTCATGTGCGTGCCAAACTGGGCGATCACTATGGCACCGATAAGGTACCGCAGGATAAACCAATCCCTGCTCACCTGCTGGGCAATATGTGGGCGCAGACCTGGGGCAATGTTTACGATCTGGTTAAGCCTGAGCAGGAAATGAAAGTGCCGGATGTCACCGGCGCACTGAAAGCGCAGGGCTATGATGAAATAAAAATGGTTAAGCAGGCCGAGTCATTTTTCTCATCGTTAGGCTTTGAAGAACTTCCCGATACCTTCTGGGAGCGTTCAATGTTCCAGAAGCCAGAAGGCCGCGATGTGCAGTGTCACGCCTCCGCCTGGAACCTGGATGACAAGGACGATCTGCGCATTAAAATGTGTATCCAGAAAACCGGCGAAGAGTTTAATGTGATTCACCACGAGCTGGGGCACAACTATTATCAGCGTGCTTATAAAGATCAGCCATTGCTGTATCGCGGCTCTGCCAACGACGGCTTTCATGAGGCCATCGGCGACACGATTGCCCTGTCCATTACCCCGAAATACCTGAAACAAATTGGCCTAATCGACACCATTCCTGATGCGTCGAATGACATTGGTATGTTGCTCCAGGTGGCCCTGGATAAAATTGCGTTTATCCCGTTCGGTCTGATGGTAGATCAGTGGCGCTGGAAGGTTCTGGCCGGTGAAGTCACTCCGGAAAACTACAACGAAGTATGGTGGGAGTTACGGAATAAGTATCAGGGCGTGATGGCGCCGGTCGAGCGTCCGGCCGATGCCTTTGATCCGGGTGCGAAATATCACGTGCCTGCCAATGTGCCCTATACCCGCTACTTCCTTGCCCATATTCTGCAGTTCCAGTTCCATCAGGCGCTGTGTGACATAGCCGGCGATGAAGGTCCGCTAAATCGCTGCTCAATTTATGGCAGTGAAGAAGCCGGCACGGCGTTAAATGCCATGCTGGAGATGGGCATGAGCGAGCCGTGGCAAAATGCGCTGGAAACACTGACGGGAAGTCCACAGATGGACGCCAGTACTATTCAGGCTTATTTTGCACCGTTAAAAACCTGGCTGGATGAACAAAACCAGGGCCGCCAGTGCGGCTGGTAGTTTACTAACCTATCTGTCATGACCAAGCCGGGCACTGCTGCCCGGCTTTTTTATATCTGCGCTGTTTTACCTGCATCAAGCCCAACCAAAATGATCTTTTCAATTCGCCCCCCTGAATCAATTGTATATATTTTAAATTGATGAAGGAGCAAAAATGAAATCGGTATTAGTCATTGGTGCCAGCGGACAAATTGGCAAAATGGTGGTACAAAACTTACTGGATGATGAGCACAGGGTACGTGCGCTGGTCCGTGATGCCAATAAACTGGGAGGCCTGAACCATCCGAATCTGGACATCTACGAGCAGGATCTTGAAGAGGATTTTTCCGGCGCTTTTCAGGGCATGGACACGGTGGTCTTTACGGCAGGTTCCGGAGGCAGCACCGGTGCTGACAAAACCCTGCTCATTGACCTGTGGGCTGCGCATAACGCCGCTGACTACGCCGTGGGAGCGGGTGTAAAACATTTCATTATGGTGAGCAGTATTGGCGCCGATGACCCCGACGCCATCGACAGCGACATAAAGCCCTACCTGGTGGCAAAACATATGGCCGATGAGCACCTGCAACGCTCTGGCCTGCATTATTGCATTTTGCGCCCGGGCAGCCTGCTGGACGAAGCGGCCAACGGTACCGTAACGGCAACCCGGCCTGACTCCCGGGATAATATGGTGATCGCCCGTGAGGACGTGGCCAGGGTGGTTGCGCTGGCGGTGGGGCTTGATGATGCCACAAACCGGGTACTGGAGCTGTTTAAAGGCAATGAGGACCCTGCAGAAGTTCTGAACAACTAACGCCGGGCTATCAGGGGATGACGGGTTTTGCCACCCAGTCCCCTGCTTCATCAGTATAATGACGTTCGCGGTACTGGGGGTTGCCCCGTAAACTCAGGTAATCCACTGCAGTCACTTTGAGCAATAATAAACAGAAATGGTCGGGCACCACACCGAAATCACCCTCTGCTAACAAGGGTTGGTTGGTATCTCGCGGGGTGTTTGGTGTACCCCACAGAAACTGTTTTTTTCCCGCATCTGACAATTTCTGCCAGTACTGCGCAAGCAGCGAGGGATTGTCGGCAACCTGTAAACACGTGGCCGTGACATCCAGCCTGTATTGCTCCCGGGTTTTGGCAAAGTACCAGCAAACCTGGGCAAACTCATTCCCTTTGAGTTCATCCCATTTAGCCGATCGCGTATCAGAGATGACCTGTAGTTCGTGCTCATCAGAGATCCCCCGATACACCACAGTACGACACTGTGGTTTGCCCGCGCTGTCGCAGGTTGCCAGTTGAAAATACCGGCTCTCCGGGGTGCTACGCGTCTGATGCAGGCTTTTGGTCAGCTGTTGGCGCCACAACGGCATACATGCTCCTAGCCGGCTTTGTCAGCCAGTGAAAATAAGCGATAGAAGTTCTCAGTAGTCGCGGCAGCCAGCTCCTCCACCGTGATCCCTTTCAGCTGGGCAATAAACTCAGCAACTTCCACAACATAACCGGGCTGGTTTTGCTTGCCCCGGTGCGGTACCGGCGCCAGCCAGGGAGAGTCGGTCTCAATAAGCAGCCGTTCGAGCGGGACCGCTTTCACTACCTCGCGTAACTCTTCGGCTGAGCGAAACGTCACAATGCCGGAGATGGAAATGTAAAAGCCCATCTCCATGGCCGCTTCAGCCATTTCCAATGACTCTGTAAAACAATGCAGAACGCCTGCGGTATGTTCCGCTTTGTGTTCCCGGAGCAAATTCAGCGTATCGTCACGGGCGTCGCGGGTATGAATAATCAGCGGCTTGGCCAGCTCATTGGCTACCCGGATATGGTCTACAAAAGACTGCCGCTGTACCTGTTGGGTATCCGCGCTGTAGAAATAATCCAAACCCGTCTCTCCCACGGCCACCACTTCCGGGCGTGACGCTTTCCGTAACAGGGTTTCATAATCACATGCATCTTCCTGATGCAGCGGGTGCACACCACAGGACACTGACACATCATCAAAATCGGCCACCGCTTCGGCCATGGCGTCATAATCAGCCACCGATACCGCGACACACAGAAAGTGTTGTACCCCGCGTTGCCGGGCAAACGCCAGGGTGTTGCTAAGCTCTTCGGGAGATTGTTCAAGACGATCTAAATGACAATGTGAATCTACAAACACTTTACTACCTTATTGATTACGGGTGAGACGCTGGCGCAGGGCGCTGAAGTAATTCAAGCACCTGGCAAAGCACCACCACCTTGTTGATTCCTGGGTGCTGCAGCCGTTTCGCTGCGTGCTGGCAGAGTGAAAATACCTCGAAGTCCTGCACCTGCTGCGAGGTTTTATAACGCCCGTGCGCCTGTTGCTGACACCAGGTGACTACCTGACGTGCCGCGTCCTGCCAGCGGTTGGCCAGCGCCAACGAGGTTTCCTTGCCAGCCATAAGTGCCTGGAGCCCGTCCTGGAAGCTTCGGTACGACAACGACGTGTCCTCTTCAGACAACGCCCGTCGTACGGCCAGTGGCGAGCCGCCGTACGCCTGCAGCAAGGCGCCCGATGCCTCTTCTACGCCTTCGCGTTGTAACCAGTTCAGACTTTCTGCTTCGCCGGGCACGGGTAACGTGCATTTTTCACACCGACTCAGAATTGTTGGTAACAACTGCTGCGGCTTGTCTGTGAGAAGCAACAGGAAAGTATTATCTGTGGGCTCTTCCAGGGTTTTCAACAATGCATTGGCCGCCGAGTCAGTCATGGTATGGGCAGCCGGTATCACCAGCACCTTGTTACGACTCAGCTGGGCAGTACCACTTAACCGGGCAATGCCCTCGCGTATTTTGTCGACGCCAAGCTGCTTGTCACTTTCCAGAATATGAAAATCCGGATGCGAGCCAGCCGCGAATAACTGACAACTCTGGCAATGGCCACAGCTTCCCACGGATGCCGGCTGCTGACACAAAATGACCTGCGCCAGTGCGTCGGCAAGCTGAAATTTGCCGATTTCCGGCGGACCAGCCAGCAGCAGTGCATGGTGCAGCCGCTGTGCCAGTAAACGCCCCGTCAACGCAGCAAACGTGTCCTCAAACCAGGGGTATATCATGGCAAAAATTGCTCCACGCACTGTTTGACCCGGGCATGCACAGCTGCCATTGGCTGCATCGCATCGATGGTGGTGATGGTGGGGTCGTCAGCCGCCAGCGCCAGATACCGGGCCCGGGTGCGTGCAAAAAATGCCAGACCGGCCTGCTCTATCCGATCCAGCTCACCCCGGCCTCTGGCTCTGGCCAGACCGGTAGCCGGCTCGACGTCCAGGTACAGGGTTAAATCTGGCGTAAAGCCTTTCAACGCGATATCAGCCAACGCGCTCAGCGTCCCGGTATCAAGGCCCCGGCCCCCGCCCTGATAGGCCTGCGACGACAAGTCGTGTCTGTCGCCCACTACCCACTCGCCACGGGCCAGTGCCGGTAAAATGCGGTTTTTTAGCAACTGTACCCGGGCGGCATACATCAGCATAAGCTCGGTTTCTTCGGCCACCTCTTCGTCCCAGTCATGCTTAACACATTCACGGATCGCCTCAGCCATCGGCGTCCCGCCCGGCTCACGGGTCCGGGTTACCGATAACCCGCGGGATTGCAGGGTTTCCACAATAAGCGAAATGACCGAGCTTTTACCCGCGCCTTCCAGCCCTTCAACCACAATGAACTTTCCTGCCATGAGCTACTTCTTATCCTGTTGCTTGATCTGATACTGATAGACGGCTTTGTTATGCTCTTCCAGCGTCCGGGAAAACTGATGAGTGCCGTCACCCCGCGACACGAAATACAACGCATCGGTTGCCTGCGGGTGTAACGCGGCCTGAATGGCAGGCTTACCTGACATCGCAATGGGCGTGGGTGGCAGCCCTTTGATAACGTACGTATTGTAAGGTGTTTTCTGGCGCAGATGTGCGCGGGTGATGTTACCATCAAAGTCCGGCCCGATCCCATAAATCACCGTGGGGTCGGTCTGCAGCCGCATGCCCCGCTCCAGCCGGTTAACAAATACACCGGCAATCCGAGCGCGTTCTTCAGGCACGCCGGTCTCTTTCTCGATAATAGAGGCCAGAATTAAGCCCTCATACGCGCTGGATAATGGCAATACCGGGTCACGTTGGGCCCATACGTCGGCTAAATACGCCGCCATAGCATCCAGCGCCCGCTGCAATAACACCGAGGCCGGCGTGCCCGCGGTAAAATAATAGGTATCAGCCAGTAACAGCCCCTCCAGCCGGGCAGCGTGACCTAAGTCAGCATGTGGCCACGCGTTAAGCAGCGCTGCACGGGTAGCGTCTGACACGTCAAATTTTACGTGCGCGTGATTGGCTAACACGGTCAGCCACTGCTGTAAGGTATGTCCTTCTATCAGGCTGACTGCAAACTGGTACTCTTCACCTCTGCCCAGATGCACGTACACATCGGC
>JBPEWW010000188.1:0-5814 GCA_052032275.1 Alteromonas sp.
TTAATTTCACCAAAGGTGCCGGTAGTGGCTTCACCTGCCAGCGCTTCGCCAGACAGAATACTTTCTTTCCACTGCGTACTGCTTTCCTGCGTTAAGCCCTGCTCATTGGAGAACCGGACCAGCGCCACCCGCACGATGGGCTCCGAGGTGCCGTTTGAGAACGTCGCCCGCACCAGGCCGTCAGGGCCAATGTCGATACCGGTTAACCGGCCCACCGGTAATCCGTCCTGCTCTAACGAGGTCACCTCAAACGCTGACGCAAACTGGGTTGGCTCGTTCGGGGTTGCACCATTTGGCTCCAGGTTAAAGTCCACGCTGATTTGCTGGGAAGGATCTGAGCCGTTCGCCAGAATACCCTGGCCCAGTGCCTCGGTGGTTATTTTAAAATCTGAGCTGCTGACACCATCCGCCGATTCGATGCCAATGAAGTCGCCGCCCTGGCTGAACTGCAGTTTTGCCGCAGTCACGCCGTTGCCGGTGTTGGTCCCCATAGAATGGGTTGCCGTGGCAGGGTCGGAGTTGGTGCCATCAGAATTCACCATATCGACTAACTGATCATCAATGGCCGTTGCCACATACCATTCGTTATCTACGCTCGCCGCGTTGTCTTTGACAAAGTAATAGGTCATGACATGGCTATCACCCAGGGAATCGTAGACGGTCACCGAGGTGGCAGCGTTGTAGGTTAACGGATCGTCCGGGTCAAACGCAGCGGGGTCTTTACCCTGGTCGCCGGCTGGCAGGTTCATGCGGATATCCACTTCTGATGTCTGCTGCGGCGAGCCAGAGGAGTCAGGCACACGCACCGGTACCGTAGTACTTAGCGCCACCGAGGCACTGGTGCCATCACTGTTCACCGGGAAACCGAGCAGATTGTCCCCGTTGCTGTTGACCACGAAATTATCGCTATCCAGTTTAAACTGACCAGCCCGGGTGAAAGAAAAGTCACGTGAGGTAATTTCCGGCACGGTGGCAAAAAAGCCATTACCGGTAATGGCTAAGTCCAGCGCGGTATTGGTGAATTGCAAACTGCCCTGCGAAAACTGCTGGGCCACTTCCTGGGTAAGGACACCGTCACCCACCTTGGTTTTACCCCCGGCTAACAATGACGCAGCATACACGTCACCAAATTCCGCCCGTGATTCTTTAAAGCCTACCGTGTTCACGTTGGCAATGTTATTGGCGGTGACATCCAAATCTTTTTGTGCGGCGGAAACTCCGCTCAATGCAATGTTAAAAGACATAACTTTCTCTCCTGCTAACTGCCGATCTGGATGACGTCATCGAGATTGATACTGACATCACCATCCAAATTCAAAATTACTCCCTGACCGCTGCCGGCCAGGCTTACACTGCCAACATGACGATTGACTGCGGTAGAAATTTGCGTTCCTTCCCCATTCACTTCGCCGGTGGCGCTGATCACGTATTCACCGGGCGGCATCATATTGCCGCGTGCATCGGTACCATCCCAGTTAAACTGAATATTGCCGGCGGGCTGGGTGCCTGCGTCGATGGTTTTGACCACTTCACCGTACTGGTTCTGAATAGTAATGGTCATGTTCTGCGCGGTTTCTTCATTCACCACCACGCCAGATACGCCGGCCCCCGGTGAGGCCATGTAGCCCACGTTCCCTTCCACCAGCACATTCTGGCCAATCAGACTGGACGCCTGCAGTGCCTGGTTGGATGTCATCGATGCGGCAAACGATTCAAATTTCGCATTCAGCTCCGAAATGCCGTCAGCCATGGTGAATGACGTCATCTGAGCAACCATCTGATCATTATCTACCGGCTTGGTCGGGTCCTGATTCGCCAGCTGCTCAGTCAGCATGGAGAAGAAATCTTCCTGGGAAAGTTTTTGCTCTGAGCCATCGGCAACCTTTACTTTTTCTTCCTGCCAGTAAAGGTCAGTTTTAAGACCATTGTTCGTTATGCTGTCCACGCTATATTCCTCACACGTACGCTAATGCGTATTATTGCCCACGGCCAAGCTGTAGCACGCGGCGGAAGATCCGCTTGGTGGTATCAGCAACCTGAACATTGGTTTCGTAAGCTTTTGAGGCCGACATCATATTGGCCATTTCTTCCACTACATTAACATTCGGCTTGTAGATATAGCCGTTTTCATCTGCCATCGGATTATTAGGCGCATACTCAACCTGCAGCGGTGCCTTGCTTTCTACAATGCCTTTTACCTGCACACCCGAGCCCTGATTCTGACTGTTGGTGGCCTGTTGCAGCGCTTCAGCAAAAACCGGGTGGCGGGCACGGTAGGTGTCCTCGTAGCTGCTGCTAACACTGTTGGCATTGGCAATATTACTGGCTGTGGTGTTTAGCCGTACGTTTTCCGCTTCCATTCCCGTACTGGAAATGGCCATCACATTAAACAAACTCATAATTACTGACCTCCGCCTGAGCTTAACGCCTTCTTCATCCCTTTAATTTTACCGTTCAGAAACTCCAGGCTGGCCTGATAGCGTAACCCGTTGTCCAGGAAGCGATTACGCTCAGCCTGGACTTCTACGCTGTTGCCATCACCGGTATCCGGCTGGGTAGGGATGCGATACTGTAATAGGGAACTGGAAGTCATGCTGCCCGACAAATGGTTGTCATGGGTTTTCATCAGCTCCTGACGCTGGCCGGCCCGGGCTGATTTCATTGCCTCGTTAAAATCAATGTCCCTGGCTTTGTACCCTGGCGTATTCGCATTAGCCAGATTGCCGGCAATCACTTCCATACGCTGGGTACGCAAAGTTACTGCCTGATGGTGAAAGCCGGTTAGCTTGTCAAGATTGATAGCCATAATGAAAAACTCCTCAGTTGCCGAGAAGCTTTGCAAGCGGAATGCCAACGCCGACAGTTAAGCGGGTTTCAGCGCGTTTTTTTAGCCTTTGCGTTGATAGTAAAGGCCTGGGTGGCACTTCACCATGGTGAATAGCTCACTGGCGCTACTGATGGATTCGGAGGCGCCGAGGAAAAGGATGCCGCCTGGCTGCAGCAGAGCGGCAATTTGTTGCAGTATCTTTTGTTTGACAGGCGGAGCGAAGTAAATCAATACGTTACGACAAAAAACAATATCGAAACGCCCCAGACCGGCATAGCTGTGTAGCAGATTAAGACTACGAAATGTCACCATACGGCGCACCTCGGGCTTAATTTGCATCATGCCACTGGCGTGGGTGTCGAAATACTGACGGCGACGCTCTGCAGACAGGCCGCGGGCCAACGAGAGTTCGTCATATAACCCCTGCTCACACTTACTGAGCATGGTAGCCGACAAATCTGTGGCGACAATTTCTACCCCACTGCGCAGCTTGCCGGGGTTCTTGCGCTGGTACTCAAGGCACGACATGGCAATGGAGTACGGCTCCTGTCCGGATGAGCAGGCGGCGCTCCAAATCCGCAGACGCCGGTTTTTTGCCGCATGCTGCGGTAACAATTCCCGCAATAATAAGTCATACGGATACCCGTCACGAAACCACAGGGTTTCGTTGGTCGTCATAGCATCAATCACGCTTTGCAATAAGTCACGACGATGACTGTGGATAGTGGCATCTATCAGTGCATCAAGCGAATCAAACTCAAACTTATATAACAGCGCGGATAATCGGCTGCGCACCAGGTACTGTTTATTTTCGCCTAATACGATACCGCATTGCTGTTCCAGAAAACGACCGAACGCCTGGTAGCGTTCGGCAGACACTTCTTTATTTTTCAATCCAGTGACACTCCACTAGTCACTTTTCTTGACCAGCCATTTCTGAACCGCAGTGGCCAGCTCATCAGGATGAAATTTAGCGATGAAGTCGTCGGCGCCGACTTTTTGCACCATGGCCTGATTAAACACGCCACTCAGTGAGGTATGCAGTACCACATGCAGGTTCTGCAACTCAGGCGTGTTTTTAATTTCTGCCGTCAGGGTATAACCGTCCATCTCCGGCATTTCGATATCAGACACCAGTACCCCAACCCGCTTGGTGACATCGCCGTATTCCTCGGCAATGGCTTTCAGACGGGTCAGCGCTTCTTTGCCGTTCTTTGCCAGCTCAATTTCCAGGCCCAGTGACGTCAGGGCTTTTTTCACCTGGTTTCGTGCTACCGCGGAGTCATCGGCAATAAATATAATTTTATCTTCATTGCCTTCGGTGGTCAGTCCCGCCGCCACATCCTCGCTCACGTCGGCATTGAGCGGCGAGATTTCGTTGAGGATCTTCTCTACATCGAGGATTTCCACCAGCTCATTTTCTACTTCGGTCACAGCCGTCAGGTAGCTGGCCCGGCCAGTGCCCTGCGGGGGCGGCATAATGGCGTCCCAGTTGGTGTTTATAATACGCTCTACTGCGCCTACCAGAAACCCCTGCACCGAGCGGTTGTATTCAGCAATCACAATAAATGCGGTGGACAGATCTTCAATTCTTTTACCGCCAGTGGCCATACTCAGGTCAATGACAGAAATCGTTTGCCCACGAATATGGGCCACGCCCCGTACCAGCGAATTCAGTTTTGGCATCGACGTCAGACGGGGGCACTGCAACACTTCCCGCACCTTAAACACATTGATGCCAAAGCGTTGACGACCATTTAAACGGAAAAGTAAGAGTTCAAGGCGGTTTTGGCCGACCAGTTGTGTTCGTTGGTTTACGGAATCAAGAATTCCTGACATGCGTCACCTCTAATAATATGGGCACGATCATTGCGTTTTAGGCTAAGAACGCCGGCTATACTGACAAATCGCCAAAAAACTGACGCCCTGACGTTCAGACTTATTAGGCAATGTATCAGCCTCAACAACACAGCGCAAAGCCTCGTTGCCCTACTGTGCATGCATAAGCATAGACAACTTGGCGGCAACTGAACACGAAAAATTGGATACCAACACTATGACACGACAATTTGCCACCCGTCTGAGTGGTTTGCTGGCAGGCGTGTTAATGACCGCCATGCCCCAGGCAGGCGCCACGTCCGCCCCTCCCTCTCAGCATGCAGCCGTTGAACAGGGTGCCAAAGAATACCTGCTGTCCGTACTAAAACAGGAGGACGATGGCACCGATATCCATGTAGAGATGGTCAGTATTGATGAGCGTATCGCCATTCCGGACTGCCCGCAGGGCTTCCGGTATCATGCCGACGCCGCGTCACTGGGACAGTCATATATTTCGGTGCGGGCCAGCTGTCGCAATAATGACTGGTATTTGTTCACCAGTGCGCACATCAACCGGACCCGCCAGGTGGTTGTTACCGCCGGCATGCTGAGTCCGGGTACGCTCCTGACTTCAGAAAATCTCAAAACCGCCGATATCGATGTGAATCGGTTACGGCATACCGCGTATACCGACCTGGCACAACTGGTTGGCGCCCGCATGAAACGCCGGGTACGTGACAGTCAACCGGTGCAGTCAAATATGCTATGCTTTGTTTGTAAAGGTGACCGTATTACAATAAGTGCTAATATGGCGGGAATGCAGGTAAAGACGGCTGGCATCGCACAACAGGACGGTGTGGTAGGTGACACTATCCAGGTGATCAACGCCAGCTCACAAAAGACCGTGGTGGCTCAGGTCGCCAATGCGCAGGAAGTGGTGGTAAGCCTTTAGAGAGGGGGCGGATCCCCGGTGTTAGTGAGCGAATTTAAAGCGAATTTATCGCTAAAGAAACTCACCTGCCTGCCGATAAAAAAACTGAGGTGTAAT
Source organism: Alteromonas sp. (assembly GCA_052032275.1). GTDB lineage: Bacteria > Pseudomonadota > Gammaproteobacteria > Enterobacterales > Alteromonadaceae > Alteromonas. Next base: position 5,694 of record JBPEWW010000188.1, read on the forward strand.
AAGGTAGTGGAATTTCTTTATGGCTATTAATAATGTGAACAATAACGGCGTACCCAAAACGCCGTTAGACAATTCAAAAGTGAACCAGCAGGGTCAGAACCAGGTTGCGCAACAGCAGGCT
>JBPEWW010000189.1:0-2504 GCA_052032275.1 Alteromonas sp.
GGCCAGCTTATTGGTTACTCAGGGAACACCGGGTTTTCCTCGTTGCCGCACCTGCATTTCGGCGTCTATGTGGCGAAGCCCCATGGCAAGTACCAGTCGGTGCCGATTACGTTTGGCCCACCCCAGCTGCAACGCCGCCTGACCGACTGATCCCACGCACACACAGGGCAACTTTGCGCCGATATCCCCTGATTAGACCAGTATTTTGCTGCTAAATCTGCGAGTCCGACTATAATCAACCGTTAAATGTAAATGACGAGCCGAACAGTGGCTTTTTTTCGTGCAATAAACGGCATTATTTGTTGAGATGGCAATAATCCATAAACTTTTCGAAAGATAGCAGCATTTTTAATGAATATTTTGTTACTCAATGGGCCGAACCTGAATATGTTGGGCCAACGCGAACCCGACCAGTATGGTCATCAGAACCTGCAATCGCTGGTCGATGACCTCTCGGCGCAAGCCGGGTCTGCCGGGGTCAGCCTGGACCATTTTCAGTCGAACGCCGAACATGCGCTGATAGACCGTATCCACGCAGCCCTGGGTAATACCGATGCCATTATCATTAATCCGGGTGCGTTTACGCACACCAGCATCGCCCTGCGCGATGCCCTGTTAAGTGTGGCTATCCCGTTCATTGAAGTGCACCTGTCGAATGTGCATGCCCGCGAATCGTTTCGTCATCATTCCTACTTTTCAGATGTGGCTGCCGGCGTCATCCTGGGACTCGGTCCCATCGGATATTCCCTGGCGCTGACAGCCGCAATAAATTTACCGACTAAGACAAAATAGACAGAGACAGATCATGGATATCAGAAAAATTAAAAAGCTTATCGAACTGGTTGAAGAGTCCGGCGTGGCCGAACTGGAGATCACCGAAGGCGAAGAATCAGTGCGCATTCACCGTGGCCCCACTGGCGGCGCTGCACCGGTTAACTACAGCTTTGCGCCACCGGCCGCTCCGCAACAGCACGCCGCCCCCCAGGCTCCGGCCGCACCGGCCCCTGAAGCGCCTGCAGAAGCCCCGGCCCCTACCGGCCATGTGATCAAGTCACCCATGGTAGGCACCTTCTACCGCGCCTCTTCGCCCACCGCGAAATCGTTTGTGGAAGTAGGTCAGAGCGTTAACGTGGGCGACACCCTGTGTATCGTAGAAGCCATGAAAATGATGAACCAGATTGAATCTGACAAAGCGGGTGTGGTGAAAGAAATTCTGGTGGACAACCAGGATCCGGTAGAATTTGATCAACCAATGTTCATCATTGAGTAAGCGGGTGCATTATCATGTTAGATAAAGTACTCATTGCTAACCGCGGCGAGATTGCCCTGCGTATTTTGCGTGCCTGTAAAGAGCTGGGCATCAAAACTGTCGCCGTTCACTCCACCGCGGATCAGAATTTAAAACACGTGTTGCTGGCAGACGAGTCGATTTGTATCGGCAAAGCGTCGGCCACAGAAAGTTACCTGAACATACCGCGTATTATTGCGGCGGCTGAGGTCACCAACTCTATTGCCATCCACCCCGGTTACGGGTTTCTGGCCGAAAATGCAGACTTCGCTGAGGCGGTAGAAAAAAGTGGCTTTATTTTCATCGGCCCGAAGGCAGAAACCATCAATTTGATGGGTGACAAGGTGTCGGCCATTAACGCCATGAAAAAAGCCGGCGTACCCTGTGTGCCTGGCTCTGACGGACCGCTGACCGACGATGAAGAGCGCAATAAAGCCATTGCCAAGCGCATCGGTTATCCGATTATCGTTAAAGCCGCTGGTGGCGGTGGTGGTCGCGGTATGCGGGTAGTGCGCAGCGAACAGGAACTGGTCAAAGCCATTCAGACCACGCAGGCGGAAGCCGGCGCGGCGTTTGGTAATGCCACCGTCTATATGGAGAAGTTCCTGGAAAACCCACGCCACGTGGAAATCCAGGTGCTGGCTGACGGGCAGGGCAATGCCATACATCTGGGTGAGCGGGACTGCTCTATGCAGCGCCGTCACCAGAAGGTGGTAGAAGAAGCCCCGGCGCCGGGCGTCTCCGCGCAAATGCGCGAGAAAATTGGCGATCGCTGCCGGCGTGCCTGTATCGAGCTGGGCTACCGGGGTGCCGGTACGTTTGAGTTCCTGTATGAAAACGGCGAGTTCTACTTCATCGAGATGAACACCCGCATCCAGGTTGAGCACCCGGTGTCAGAGATGATCACCAATGTGGATTTGATCAAAGAGCAACTGCGTATTGCGGCAGGCCAGCCATTGTCCATTGAGCAGTCGCAGGTGCAAATTCGCGGCCACGCCATTGAGTGCCGGATCAACGCAGAAGATCCTGAAACCTTTGTGCCCAGCCCGGGCAAAATCAATATGTTCCATGCACCAGGCGGTCTGGGTGTACGCTGGGAATCTCATGTGTATGCGGGCTATACCGTGCCCCCGTACTATGATTCCATGATTGGCAAACTGATCACGTACGGCGAAAGCCGTGATGAAGCCATTGCCAGAATGCGTCACGCACTGGA
>JBPEWW010000019.1:0-4678 GCA_052032275.1 Alteromonas sp.
GCACAGGTCTATGGGGTAACTGAAGTATCCGGCACGCGGGTGATCGGCAGTGGTGGGCGCACTGCCGAGGAATATCTGTGGCAGGATGGCCGGGTCTCCATGCTGTGGCTGAACGGTGTCGATCATGCCTGGTCTGGTGGTGATGGCGCATCCGGATCTTACGTAAGCGGGCAAGGGATTAATTATGCCCTGTACCTGGGGGAATACTTTCTGACGCATAACGCCAGAGTAGACCGGAACCAGTCGCCTGTAATAACTAACCTTACGGTAACCGTTGCCGACAGCCGGGTCAGTGTCAGCGGTCAGGCCAGCGATGCGGACGGAACGCCAGCGACGGTGTTTGTGCAATTGCGAGACGATGCCGAGAACCTGTACAGCTACGAAACACAGAATATCACCAACAGCGAATTTACCCTGACCACGCCGGCACTGCCGGATGCCCTGTATTTTGTCAGCGTCAATGCGGCCGACAACGACGGCGCGGTGTCTGCCACAGTGACCGACAGTGTTCGGGTAGGGCCGCCGCCGCCACCCACCGCCCCTGAGCTGCGCAATGTTCAGCTGGTGACGGAGGGCCAGTGTGCAACGGTGACAGGAGAGGCGGTCGATGTGAATCAGGATCTGAATACCGTCACCGTTGCCTTTGAAACCGTCACGGTCAATGCCCAGTTCGCCGGGCCAGCGTTCACTGCCAGCGCCTGTGAGTTACCGGGCAAAGAGCAGCAAGCAACCGTCACCGCCAGCGATAGCAGCGGGCGCACCGATACCGCCGTGCTGACGTTTCGTATCGATGCCGGGGTGATCGCGACGCTGGACACCCACATCGCAGATGGCCGGTTAGACTACACCAACTATGCGAACTGTTACCTGGAATACGGCAGTAACCCTTTCAGGCTCGATGAGGTGACAGCGGGCGCGCAACAGTGTCGCTGGGAAGATGAGGATGGCAGTTGCACGGGCCCGGCTCAGGCCTGCCGAGACGGTGGCGACGCTGGTGGTGATCCGGGGACGGGCCATGGTGACACCGATTCCTGTGCTACCTACACCACCGCGAATTACTATCATAAAGTGGCCGGACGGGCTTACAGCAAAGGGTACTATTATGCCCCGGACTACTTTGCAGCCGGTTCTGACGATCCGTTAAGTGGCTCAACCTGGGGCAGCAGCACCCTGTCGTCGACAGACGGTGAAACCTGGGTGAATGCCAGCTGTCCATAACGCTTCAGGCGCATAGTTAGGCATGGTGGGTGTCTCAAAATCTCGGGACAAAATTTCGGGACACCCACAAAAATTTGGAGACACCCACCGGTATACGCTGACCCGTGCTGCTATCCCACCACCTGGTTTTTCAGCAGTTCCTGCCAGTCACGCAAAAAATTTCAAATAGTGAGCACTTACTTATACTACCGAGGCTGGATGACAAAAGCGCCTACAGTTAAAACGTTGAAAACCAGTTTTGCAGGCACGCCCGTGCCGCTTCAATCTTGGGAGGGACGGCGTCGTGCCTGGGCGCCACCGCATAGACGCTGTAATCGGGCAACTGCCAGTCAGGCAGGATCCGTTTCAGGGTGCCTTCCCGCAGACAGTGGCGTACTTCAGGCTCAGGCAGTACGGCGTACCCAATGCCATCTTTGGTCAGCTGAATCAGTGTCTGCATGGAATTCACATCCAGCGGCGATGTGGGCAGCGGGTAGGTGCGTCCATCATGGTGCTCTGCCACATACTGTTCCAGATGGCGGTGCACGATATGACAGTGAGCGGCGAGCTCATCCGGGCTGGTCAGGTCCGATTTAGCCAGCGGGTGATCACCTGCCACACATAAAATGCGATCCCAGGTAGCCAGGTGCCAGTTAGTAAAATTACTGTCCGGCATGGGGGCAAAGCACAGCAGTAAATCCCCCCCTGAGGCAATCATATCAGTAGGCTCGTCGGTCAGGGTAAGTGAGATAGACAGCTTGGGGAAGTCGCGGCTGAGCATATGCAGGGGCTGACTAAGCAGCCCCCCGCCGAAGCCTTCCGGCGCAATAATTTTTAACTCGCCGGTTGGGACCTGCTGCAACTGCTCGATTTCACGGTGTGCCTGGGCCGCGGTAGCCAGCAATTCCTGACTGGTGCGGTAGTAAATACGGCCGGCTTCGGTGAGATTCATATTGCGGGTGTTGCGATTGAACAGGCTCATGCCGATATCCTGTTCAAGCTTTCTGAGCTGCTGAGAAATCGCCGACACTGTCATGTGCAATGACTTGGCGGCAGTGCTCATGTTGCCGGTGTCAGCCACTTTTACGAAGACCTGCAGCGACCGGAGAAGTTTGACATTCATATTGATTCATTCCCTTAAAACAAATTGGTTGCCTGTGGCAGAGAAACGTTTTGTTGGACACGCGCCAGGACAAATCGTTGGCCATCCGGCAGAAAAAAGCGCTTATTGTTATGGCTTGCAGCGCTTTACTGGTGCCGCAAGCAGTAATCAGGCGGGCGTCCACCGGGGGTCTCTCCCCGCTGCCCGAATGTGATCAGTCCGCACTGGCGGTGGGCATCCTGCGTCCCGGTCCAGACTGACATCAGTTGATTATGGGCTGATACTTTAAATTACATGCAGAAAAATCACAGGACACCCATCGCGAAAGTCTGTCAGTTGGTGGCGGTTAAGATGGTCAAAAGCGACGAGCGATGCGTAGAAGGGCCATACACAGACAACAGGGTGCAAGTTTCCGTGGACTATCATTACTACGAGCCCGCGTCGGGCCACCAGCTACCGCATGATCCGTTCAATGCCATTATCGCGCCCCGGCCAATTGGCTGGATTTCTTCGCAGAATAGCAGCGGGACGCTCAACCTGGCCCCTTACAGCTTTTTCAACGCGTTTAATTACACGCCACCGATTATCGGCTTTGCCAGTGTGGGGGATAAAGACAGTCTCAACAATATCGCCGAAACGGGCGAGTTCTGCTGGAATCTGGCCACCACGGAACTGGCAGCCGCCATGAATGAGAGCAGCGCGGCCTTACCGGCTGAGGAAAGCGAATTCACTCATGCCAACCTGACTGCCCGGCCTTCCAAGAAAGTGCAGGTACCGCACGTGGCACAGTGCCGGGTGGTCATGGAGTGCCGCAAGACACAGATTGTACAACTCACCGATGCCCAGGGCAGCGCCTGTAATACCTGGATGGTATTTGGCGAAGTGGTCGCGGTGCACATTGACAAGCAACTGCTGGAAGACGGGATTTACCAGACCACCCGGGCCCGGCCGCTGCTGCGCGGTGGCGGCAGTGGCGACTATTTTACCATTAACGACGACAATAAATTTGTGATGCCGCGCCCCGGGTAACCCTGCCTGTCCGCACAGGCGACCGCGGTTGTGGAAAGTACCAGCGTGCTAGCGGATCGTTCTGACAATGTTGATAGTTTTGGTTGCCAGACGGACTTCCACCAAAAAGATCACCAGTGACGAAATCAACAGCCCCATGGCCAGTACAAACAGGGTGACTACCAGTAAGCGCAGATTGATGTTCCACAGTTCACCGGCGAACAGGCTCATGATGACGCTGCAGACCATCAGGCCAGAGGCCACACACAGACCGATAGCCCAGTTAATGACTTTCACGCGGCGCCACAGCACCAGAATTTCATGGCGACGCACGCTGCGTACCTGGTCGTCTGCGGTAAGGGTGTGTACATGGCGTTCTGCCACCCGCACGCGGTCAGAGATCCGACCCAGCCGACCCGACATCACATTCAAAAATCCGGCAATGCCGGCCAGCAGGAAGACCGGGGCGACGGACAATTCGATCAGCGCGGATAACGAGGTAATGAGTGTTGGCATAAGTACATTCAGCTGATGACCAGGGTGTACTCAGCTTAATGGATTGTGGCGAAGAACGCATCTGTAAATACCGCGTGAAAGAAAGAGCCGGCTGGCGGACAGGCCAGGGTGCTGCCAGACGGTGCTTCATCCACCCACGCAGACAGTTTGTCGTAGTAACGCCTAATGAGGGCAATAATCCGGTACAGTACGCAACGGTAAGTGCAGCATGCGTGCCAGCAGGCACGATAATGAAACCGGCTTTCGGAATAAAGGGTTGAGTATGAGTAAGCAAAAGGGCAGTCGTCAGCGCCACGCCGCACTTCGCGGAGTCAACGCGGGCGCGATTTGCCTGCTTGTCAGTGGGGTACTTGCGGCCAGTGCCAGTGAGGTGCCTGAGGATATTGAACGGGTTACTACCACAGGTTCGCGCTTTGTGCAGCCGGCGGGCAGCCAGCCGCTGATGATCAGCGATGTGAACAGTGATGCGCTTGCCCTTACCTCGCCCGTCCACATTGAGCAGGTACTGAAATATATCGCCGGTGCGGGCGTACAGCGCGGGAATGGCCAGGAATATTTGCCTGCCCTGCGCTCCCAGGTCTTCACCGGCGCCGGCGCCTGTGGCGGCTTGCTGACTGCAGAAGACGGCATTCCACTGCGGGCGGCAGGCTTTTGCAATATCAATGAGCTGTTTGAAGCGCACACCGAAATGGCACAGCGTGTTGAGGTGCTCAAAGGACCCGGCTCAGCCTTGTATGGCAGTAATGCCGTGCACGGCGTGATTAATGTGATCACCCCGGACACCACCCAGGGCGGCGGACTTCTGGGCGTTGATTATGGTGCGTATGGCTATACCCGGGCGAAGCTGCGCCACGG
>JBPEWW010000190.1:0-4309 GCA_052032275.1 Alteromonas sp.
GGTTAAGACCAGAATTCGAAATAGTCTGCCGTGTTGCGCTGTGGTTTCGCCGCGCCCTCCAGCGCCGGTGTTCCCAGATATAAAAAGCCAACCAGTTCATCGTCGTCGGCCAGTTCAAGCGCATCGCGCACGGTATCACAGTGTGCATAGCTGCCGGTACGCCACATACCACTGAACCCCTGGGCTACCGCAGCCATCTGCATCGCCATGACGGCACAGGAGGCAGAAGCAATCTGTTCCACCCGCGGCACTTTCTCATGTTCTTGGTACCTGGCAATGGCCACTATAATCATCGGCGCACGTAACGGCAGCTGTGGGGCACGCTCAATTTCTTTTTCTGATTTGTCATTATCAATGGCTGACTGCTCAAAAATAGCGCCCAGCTTCGTTAACCCCTGCCCTTCACACACAATGAAACGCCACGGCGTCAGGCACGCGTGATCCGGTGCCCGTAACGCGGCCTGCATAATATTTTCCAAAGCATCCCCCTGCGGGGCCGGGGCTTTGAGGCGCGGCTGGGACGCGCGATTTAATAACAACGACAATGCATCCATGGGGCACTCTCCTGTGACTAATAGCTCTGATAACTCGTGTTCTCATCCTACGCATGCCACTATCAAAAGACCAGTCTCAGCGCAAATTCTGACGATGAAACCCGCCCGTCCGGCGATCTTTGTTATGGAAGGGGCATCAGCCACTCACAAGATTTGACCACGGGATCCAGCTGCGTGAGTGGCGGTCAGCATGCTAGACTCTGCTCACACAGGCAGTACACAGGAAGATCCGCTGATGCCCAAAAAGCCTACCCCCCAGAGCCCCCATTCACCCACCACCGCCTCACCGCTGCGCCGGCTGTTCAGCCGGGGGCATGCCAAAACCGGCTACCGCGCCGCCACCGGCAAGCTGTTGCTGCAGTTTAGCGGGCAGGATCATCGTCGTATCGCACAGCTTATTGCTAAGTGGCTTGAAGATAAGGACAATACAACACAGTGAAATAATGGCAGGTGGTGCGGTTGCCTGGTCATAATTCATTACAATTTAGACTCGCGGCAAAGCGCGGATCCTATACTATGACAGTTAATCTACTCTGAGGTAACGAGATATTATGGCTGCCAACGGAAACTGGACAAAATCCTTATTCACTGGCCTATGGACGGTGCTCAATTTTTGCCGAAAGTTATTCTTTAATATCATTTTCATTATTATCATCGTGGGCATCTTTATCGTGCTATCCCAGGACGATGATCCACTGTCGGTCAATGCGGACAGTGCGCTGTATCTGAACCTGAACGGCAAGCTGGTCATAGAGAAAGAAGCCGTCGACCCGTTTGAACAGTTTATGCAGGAAGCCTTTGGCGATGAGCCGGAAAACCCTGAGGTGCTGGTCCGCGATGTGGTGAAAGTTATTGAGAACGCCCAGCAGGACAGACGCATTAAAGCCATGGTACTTGACCTGCATGGACTCACCGGCGGCGGACTGGACAAACTCCGTACTGTGGCTGTTGCCATCGAGGCCTTCAAAGCATCTGACAAGCCGGTTTATGCCATCGGTGACTACTTTACGCAGAGTCAGTATTACCTGGCTGCCCATGCCGACAAAGTTTACCTGAACCCGATGGGCGCATTACTGCTCGAAGGGTATGGCCGGTATGGCTTATACATTAAAGATATGCTTGAGAAGCTTAAAGTCACTACCCACATATTCCGGGTGGGCACCTACAAATCCGCGGTCGAACCCTTTATGCGCAACAGTATGTCGGAGGCAGCGAAAGAAGCCAATAAACAATGGCTTGACGCGTACTGGGCTCAGTACAAAGCGGACGTAGCTGCAGCCCGCAACATGGATACCAGCAATTTCGATGAAACCTTACAAGGATTACTGGCGAAGTTTAACGAGGCCGGAGCCGATTTTGCGCAGTACGCGCTGGACAATGGCTGGGTAGACGCCCTGAAAACCCGTGAGGAAGTGCGCTCAGAGCTGGTGGCTCTGGTAGGCACAGACGACAATGAGCTGGGGGTGAATGTGACCCCGTTCAGCACCTACCTGAAAGTGGTTAACCCACCGCTTCCCCGCGCCGAAAACGACATGGATAAGGTGGCCATCGTGGTGGCCAAGGGCACCATATTAAACGGCAATCAAAAAGCCGGGACCATTGGCGGTGACAGCACGGCTCGCCTGCTACGCCAGGCGCGGCTGAATGACACGGTTAAAGCGGTCGTGCTGCAGGTAGACACCCCGGGAGGCAGTTCATTTGCCTCTGAAGTGATCCGTCAGGAAGTGCTGGAGCTGCAACAGGCAGGCAAACCAGTAGTGGTGTCGATGAGCACGTACGCCGCGTCCGGCGGATACTGGATTTCAGCCGACGCTGACCGCATTTTTGCCTCGCCCAGCACCATTACCGGCTCTATCGGCGTATTTGGCATGTTCATGACGTATGAAAACAGCCTCGATTATCTGGGTATTAACAGTGACGGTGTGGGTTCTACTGAGCTCGCCGGGTTCTCGCCAGCCCGCTCGCTGGCACCTGAGTTCGGGCAAATTTTGCAGAACAATGTGGAGAGCAGCTATCACAACTTTATTTCCATGGTCGCCGATGCCCGGGACATGACTGTCAGCGAAGTAGACGACATTGCCCAGGGGCGCGTCTGGATTGGTGAGACCGCGTTACAACTGGGCCTGGTAGATGAACTGGGAACACTCAATGATGCTGTGATTGCCGCGGCAGATTTCGCCGACCTGGAGAAGTACGACACCTTCTACGTTGAGCGTCGTCTGTCACCCCAGGAGCTGTTCTGGAAAGAGTTCTTCGGACAGGCCATGGTATGGGCGGCCAGGTGGCAATTTGCCCAGTCAGACTCTGCGCTGATGGGCATGGTAAAAAATGTGCTGCAGGAGTTCACTACTTTGCAGCAACTGAACGATCCGATGGGTGTCTATGTGCTCTGCCTGCCCTGTAATATCAGGTAAGTAGTGAGCCAGGTCCCCCAACCCGCCCGCGCTGCGGTAACGCAGCGCGTGGCAGAGCTGTATACCCAGGCCCAGCAGCACTTTCAGCGCCATTTTCCCATCCCGGAAATAACCTTCCGGCGCTCGGGTAAAAATGCCGGCACGGCATTCCTTAACCAAAACCGGATCAACCTGAATGGCCCCCTGTTTATGGCTAATCAGCGGGCTTTTCTGGACGAGGTGGTGCCCCATGAAGTCAGCCACCTGCTGGTCTGGCAACTGTATGGGCGGGTGAAGCCGCACGGCCGGCAATGGCAGTATATGATGGAGACCGTATTTACCGTGCCGGCCACGACGACGCATCAGTTTGACCTGGCCCCCATGGACATCGCCACGTTTCCGTATGAGTGCCAGTGTGGCCTGGTGCAATTATCCGTACGACGACACAATAAAGTACTACGCGGACAACGTTATGTCTGCCGTCGCTGCAACACCTCGCTGGTGGCCTGTCCCCACGCCACCGCGCTCTGACCAGCGCCTGACCAGTCATCCCCTCCCATACTAAAAAGTTTACCGGCTATACCATTGTGTTCTAAACGAAGCAGAAAGCCGCGACTACTGCTATGCTCCAAACGCACTACCTGTGAGTTGGAAATGGCACCGACGGTGTCAGTGGTTGATGTGAAAACTCCTTCCATTCAACACAGAGGATAGAACAATGAACAAGCGGTTATTACTTTTCCCGTTGGCAGTTCTGCTATGTCTTGGCCTGGCTTCATCGCCGTTACTCGCTGACCATCACGGTAACAAAGATAAAGAATGGCTGGCCGAATCGTGGGTTATGACTGCCAAAGCGGATGCGATGCCACAGCTCGAAAAAGCCCTGATGGAACACGTCAAACACCGGCAGGATAAAGAGGATCCCCGAAACTGGAAAATCTATTCCCCGGTATTCGGCGATGACCTGAACCGGTTATTAGTCAGAGCAGGTGGAATAACCTGGGCGGACATGGACAGTTATAAAGACTGGGTACAGTCTTCTGATGTGATGGCGCACTGGGAAGCCGGAGCCGGTAAACACGTCGCCCATTATGCCCATCACCTTGCATACATGGACTCCGCCAACAGCCACTGGGGCCCCGACGTAAAGTACAATTACGTGTGGGTCACCACGCATACTATCAAGCCGGGTCACGGCAGTGCGGTGAGCGCTGACATTAAGGTGCTTGCCGATGCCGCCAAGGCTGAGCAGTGGCCCTATCACTGGGGCATTGGCTATAGCGTCAGTGGGGAGAATACAGTGATGATTGCCATTCCCTATGAGAGCTGGTCGGCGATGGCAAAACCTGAAACCTCGTTTAT
>JBPEWW010000191.1:0-2880 GCA_052032275.1 Alteromonas sp.
GATGCGCCCTACTTACATACTTATCTGGAGGTATCACAGCATACCGAGGTGGATAAAGTCAGTCCGGTGAAGGTCACCACGCTGATGCCTGTGGAAGCCAGGTTGCTTCCCGAGGGCTGTACGCTGCAATACGGTATCCGTGAAACCTGATCCCAGCGCCGGGCATAAAAAAAGCCTGTACGGGGTACAGGCTTTGTATTGTTAACCCTGACGGGGTGACTTATGCCAGCGGTGCATCCGTGTCGCCTTTGTCGGCGGCAGCCGCTTCCGCTTCAGCAAGCTCCGCTTTTTCCTTTTTACTCAGCAACAGTTCGCTACGAATTTGCTGCTCAATTTCATTCGCGATTTCAGGGTTGTCTTTCAGGAACTTCATGACGTTTGCTTTACCCTGACCGATGCGGTCGCCTTTGTAGCTGTACCAGGCACCCGCCTTATCAACCAGCTTCTGCTTCACACCCAGGTCGATAAGCTCTGCTTCTTTGCTGATCCCTTCGCCGTAGCGGATCATAAACTCAGCTTGCTTGAACGGCGGCGCCACTTTATTTTTCACCACCTTCACGCGGGTTTCGTTCCCCACCACTTCATCGCCTTCTTTCACGGCGCCGATACGACGAATGTCCAGACGCACTGACGAATAGAATTTCAGGGCGTTACCCCCGGTAGTGGTTTCCGGGTTACCGAACATCACACCAATCTTCATACGAATTTGGTTGATAAATATGCACAGGGTGTTCGAGCGCTTGATGTTGGCGGTGAGTTTACGCAGCGCCTGTGACATCAGACGTGCCTGCAAACCAACGTGAGAGTCACCCATATCACCTTCGATTTCGGCTTTGGGTGTCAGGGCTGCCACGGAGTCGACGATCACCACATCCACCGCACCTGAACGCACCAGCATGTCGCAAATTTCCAGTGCCTGCTCGCCCGTGTCAGGCTGAGACACCAGCAAATCGTCAATATTCACACCCAGCTTTTCTGCATAGATAGGGTCCAGCGCGTGCTCGGCATCGACGAAAGCGCAGGTTTTACCTTTTTTCTGCGCTTCGGCAATGACCTGCAACGTCAGGGTGGTTTTACCGGAAGACTCCGGCCCGTAAATCTCCACCACACGGCCACAGGGAAGGCCACCTATGCCTAACGCGATATCGATACTCAGTGAGCCGGTTGAGATAGCTTCAATGTCCATGGCCTGGTTATCACCAAGACGCATGATAGCCCCTTTACCGAACTGCTTTTCAATTTGTCCGACGGCTGCAGTGAGCGCTTTTGATCTGTTATCGTCCACGTTATGATCCTCTGGGATGTGCGGTTAATTTTGACGTTGCGAAGTGTACCAACGAATGGCTGCATTCTATACTGTACACTTATACAGTTTCAAGTGTCTTATTGCGGATTTCTCAGGCCTGACTGGTTTAAGGCGTGTTATCCACCAGCCACTGATTAAGAAACTCAATGGCAAACGCCACCGCCTGTTCGCGCACGGCGCGACGATCGCCGCGAAACACCTGGCGCAGGCATAGCACCTCACCACGGCAATAAAAGCCAAACCAGACCGTCCCCACTGGCTTGTCCGGGGAGCCGCCGCCTGGCCCGGCAATGCCACTGACGGCTACCGCCAGGTCGGCCTGGCTGTGTTGGTGCGCGCCCACCACCATTTCCCGGACCACCGCTTCAGATACCGCGCCGTGCTCAGCCAGGGTGGCGGCCTGCACCCCCAGCGCCTGTTGTTTGGCCGCGTTTGAGTAAGTCACCCAGGACACGTTGAACCAGTCAGAGCTGCCGGCGACCGCCGTTAGTGCGTGCGCAATCCCGCCGCCGGTACAGGACTCGGCGCAGGATACCGACCAGCCTCGGGCACGCAGACGTGCACCAAAAGCCTGTACGGCTGACTCAGTAATCATAGGTTGCTCTCCTTTTCACCAAACGGGGTCATTAGGCCAATTCCTACCTGACACGCACACCCAAAAAAGTGTACCATTTTTGCCGTTGAGTTTGGCTAAACAAAAATTCAGGTCGGGGCACAGGTGCGCCTGCCGCTGCAACATTCGCTGACACCACATCGAGGTACTTTTTGGAATCACATACTCCCATGATGCGCCAGTATCTGGCAATCAAGGCACAACACCCCAACATCCTGCTGTTTTACCGGATGGGCGATTTCTATGAGTTATTTTACGATGATGCCAAGCGCGCCGCCGAGTTGCTGGATATTTCGCTCACTGCCCGCGGTAAATCAGGTGGCGACCCGATTCCCATGGCCGGGGTGCCTTATCATGCGGTAGAAAGTTATCTGGCGCGGCTGGTTAAAATGGGCGAGTCGGTGGCCATTTGCGAACAGGTGGGCGACCCGGCTACCAGCAAAGGGCCGGTAGAACGTCAGGTACAACGCATTGTTACCCCCGGCACGGTGACCGATGAAGCGCTGCTGGAAGAGCGGCGGGACAACCTGCTGGCGGCGGTGTGTGGCCATAGTATGCAATATGGTCTGGCCACCCTGGATATCACCAGCGGCCGCTTTGTAGTCTCTGAATGTGACTCGGACGAACAGTTGCTGGCCGAGCTGCAGCGCCTTAACCCCGCCGAATTACTCTATCCGGAAGGCTTCGAAAGTCTGCCGCTGATTGATCAGCGCAAAGGGCTGCGCCGGCGCCCAGAGTGGGAATTCGACACGGACTCGGCCATTGAACAGCTCAACGCGCAGTTCAACACCGCCACGCTGGACGGCTTTGGTGTCAGCGACCTCAGTAAAGGACTGGGCGCAGCCGGGTGTGTACTGCAGTATGTCAAAGACACCCAGCGCACTGCCCTGCCCCATATTCGTCAGATCCAAAAAGAGCAGCAGCATACCCGCATTCAGTTAGATGCGGCGACCCGGCGCAA
>JBPEWW010000192.1:0-2542 GCA_052032275.1 Alteromonas sp.
GTGAAGCACTGGGGATCTGCCGCAGTTTCGTGTCTATTTCAGATGAGCAACACTACGCTATGGCCACTGTCGTACTGGAGACCAACGCATAATATGGTGAGTTTTTATAAGCCGGGCAAAAAGCGTCAGGGCACCCCCGCAGCGTCGTCACGTAAGCGTGCGAAGGCAGCCCGGCGCACCGCTGATACAGTCGTCACCATCGACAACTGGGACTGGCAGGGCCAGGGCGTGGTGCGGGCGCACCCGGTGTTGTTTGTGGCCGGCGCCTTGCCGGGCGAACAGTGCACGGTGGCGGGCTACCGGGAACAGAAGCAGGTGGCACACGGTACAGTGAAAGATGTGATCGCGCCGGTGGCAGCCCGCCAGACGCCGTTTTGTCCGCTGGCCGACCAATGTGGCGGATGTCAGTTACAGCATGTCGCCGCTGACGAGGCCCTGGCATGGCGGCAAGCGGCGCTGGACACGCTCTGGCAGAAGCAGTTCAGCCTGCCTGTGCTTCCGTGGCAGCCTGCGGTGACCGGCCCCCGGCCGGCCTATCGACGCAAAGCCCGGCTGGCGGTTGACGCCCGCGATGCACAGAACACACGCATTGGTTTTCGGCAGGCCAATGGTCATGACGTGGTTGACGTGCCCTCGTGTCCGGTCCTTACGCCGTCACTAAATGCCCTGCTGCCCTCGTTGCGCGACGCACTGTGCCGGCACCCGGGCATACGACATGTGGGCCACATCGCATTGATGCAGGGTGACAACCACGCGCGCGTTACCGTTAAAGTGAGCCGGACCATGGCCAGCGAGTGGCTGGCAGCCATGGCCGCCTGGGGCCGGGATCACCAGGTGAGCGTGGTACTGGAAGATAATCAGGGTGCATTGCAAACCCTGCACGACCAGGGCGCGCTGCATTGCGCAACAGAACCCGGACTGAGCGTGACCCCCGGGCCCAACGACTTTATTCAGGTGAATGCCGGGGTCAACCACAAGATGGTCGTGCAGGCCATGCAGTGGCTGGATCCAGCGGGCGGCGAACGCATTGCAGACTGGTTTAGCGGGCTGGGTAATTTCAGTTTGTCGTTAGCGCGGCGGGGCGTGCGTGTGCAAGCGGTGGAAGGGGTGCCCGAGATGGTGCAAAAAGCCGCCGATAATGCCCGGCGACAGGGCATTACCGACATAGACTGGCAGCACCAGGATCTGCAGCAGCCTGATGCCGTCCGTAAGTTGCTGAATGCCGGGCTGGATAAAGTCTTACTCGATCCTTCGCGAGAGGGCGCCGCTACGGTGTGTGAGGTGCTGGCTAACAGCGACGTCTCGCAAATTTTGTATATTTCTTGCAATCCCAGTACGTTTACCCGGGATGCAAAAATGTTGCTGGCTGGCCATTATCAGCTGGAGAAGATAGGGGTGCTTGAAATGTTTCCCTACACTAAACACCTGGAAGTGATGGCGCTCTTTACTCGTTAAGGGCGCGAAATACGACAATAAATCGGTGCAAAGCCATGGTATCTACAAGAAAAGTCCACGAGCCTGAACGGCCGCCGTTTGAAAAGTGGCTGGACAGTTTGTCATTGTCAGACGACACCAAAAGCAAGCTGCGCGGCATCACAGACTCCCCGGATAAATTGCTGGTGGGCCAGGAGATGGTGGAGATCCTGCATCAGCTGAATATGGACGACGCCACGCTACAAACCGCGCTGGTCTTTCCTTACTGTGAACAGCATGCGATGTCGGAAGAGGCCATTACCCAGGAATTCGGCGAAGAAGTGTGTCAGCTTATCATTGGCGTGCGGCGAATGGACGCCATCAAAGCCCTGCACGCCCGCCCCCGGGCCAAGACAGGCGAGCCCAGTGATGAGCAGCATATCGACAGTATCCGGCGCATGCTGCTGGCGATGGTGGAAGATGTGCGCGCCGTGGTCATAAAGATGGCGGAGCGCATTTGCGCATTGCAAAAAGTTAAAAAAGCCGACGAAGAAACCCGCGTGATGGTAGCCCGGGAATGTGCGGCCGTGTACGCGCCGCTGGCCAACCGGCTGGGGATCGGGCAGCTGAAATGGGAACTGGAAGATCTCGCGTTTCGATATCTGCATCCGGAGACCTATAAGCAGATCGCCCGCATGCTGGATGGCAAGCGCAAAGCCCGGGCAGAATACATCGACAATGTCGTGAGCGGCCTGCAGCAGCTACTGGACAATGAACATATTCAGGCTGAAGTGTATGGCCGGCCAAAGCATATTTTCAGTATCTGGAAAAAGATGCAAAAGAAGCATCTGACGTTCGAGCAGCTTTTTGATATCCGTGCGGTACGCATTATTGCCGAGCGCTTGCAGGACTGTTACGCCGCGCTGGGAACCGTGCATGCCCATTTCAAACATATTCCTAATGAGTTTGATGACTATATCGCCACGCCGAAAGCCAATGGGTACCAGTCCATTCATACGGTCATTGTGGGCCCGGAAGGCAAGCCGGTGGAAATTCAGATCCGGACCCAGAAAATGCATCAGGATGCTGAGCTTGGCGTGGCCGCCCACTGGAAGTACAAAGAGGGCTC
>JBPEWW010000193.1:0-4715 GCA_052032275.1 Alteromonas sp.
CTGGAAGCGTCCAATGCGCTGTTTAAAGGCGCCATGCTGGCGAAAGATGAATATGTATCTGACGAACTGAACAGCAAAGTTGGGTTTACACCAAGTTGCCTGCAGCCATGGCTGGGCTGTAGTGAGCACGCCAAACAACTTATTCATCCGTCTCACAGAAAGCATCTTGAGGGGTATGAGCCGGGCAATGCCATCGCCGCGAAGCTGGATGACAGCTACCTGAGCGAACGTCACCCTCTGGACAAGGCGCAGTATGTCTGGATAAAGACGATGCTGGAGGGGCAAATTCTCACCTGGGGCGGCGATAGAGTGGATATGGCAAATTCTATGGAAGCCCGCCCACCTTTTCTTGATCATAAATTAGCTGAGTTTGCGGTAACTATCCCGCCGGAAATGCGCATTCGCGGTAGCAAAGAAAAGTATGTGCTGCGCGAGGCAATGAAAGGGGTGTTGCCGGAAACCCTGTATAAGCGGGAAAAATTTGCCTTTATGGCACCGCCAGCGCATACCGATGATGCAAAATGGAAGAAACTGAAGGCACTGCTTAACCAGTATGCCAGCAGGGAGAAAGTGGAGAAGGCCGGATTGCTGGATGCCGATTATCTGGAAACGCTGGTCAGCAAGCAGGAGTCTACGGACACTGACGTCAGTGAGAAAGTGCAGATTGACGCTATTTTAAATCATGCGTTAGGTGTCATGCTTTTGCATCATCATTTCATCGAGACAGATATTCCGGCGTACGCGTATGAGCAGGCACAATCACTGAACTGGGTTGTGTGAAAATAAAAAAAGAAGCCAAACTGGCCTCTTTTTAAATAAATAGTATGCGTTTACTGCCAGACTTTAAGCGAGCCAATAAACACACTGACATTTTTGCACCCGTTACTTTTTAAGTAACTTGCTGCAACCGTGGCGCGCTTTCCGCTGCCACACATGCACGTGTAGTGGATATCAGGGTTCATTTCAGTATGCTTATCTTTCAAATGGCCCAGGTAAATATGCAGCGCACCGGGGAAGGGGACAGACTCAATCTCATCCTGTTTTCTGACATCCAGTAAAACCCAGTTGTCAGGCGGGGTTTGCAATCGTTCCGCTATAGTATCGGCAGTCAAGACGCCCACAGTTGCAGCTTCCAATTCTCCCTGCGACGCAGGAAAAGGTATTGCACTGGTGTAGCCCTCTACAGTAGTGAAGCCCATACGATGTAATTGCGCGGCAGCCTCATTGGCTTGCTGCGCGCTGTCAGCGACAAATGCAAGAGGTACGTCATAATCAAGTAGCCAACCACCATAAGCACTGATAAGCCCGCCAGGCAAATTCAGACTGCCCGGGACATGCTTCTCCCTAAAAGCTGCGTGGGAGCGGATATCAATTAAGGTACCCGGGCGAGAGTCAGGATCTAACCATTGTTTGATTTGATCAGGACTTAATTGCATGCACAAATTGGCGCGCAAGGGCGTGTCAGATCCTTCTACATTCGCCTTTTCCATTTTGCTAAAGTAGGGCGCGATATAGTGATGTTCATTCACTTTCTTTTTAATAAAGGTATCTCTGCTGGATTCTCTGAATAGCGGGTTACTCCGCTTTTCAATGCCAATAGTGGTAAATTCACGGTCCGCCATGCCGCCCCCACACACTGACCCGGCACCATGAGCTGGGTATACTATTACGTGCTCGCCCAGGTCACTCAGCTTTTGCAGGCTGTCAAAAAGCTCGCCGGCCATCTTTTCCATTTCATCCGGATAAAAATCCGTGCGCCCTACATCGTTAACGAAAAGGGTATCGCCAGTGAAGACGCCAACCGGCGTATTGTCAGTTTTAGTATCCGTAAGCAAAATACATATACTGTCTTTGGTGTGCCCGGGCGTGGTTAATACATCCAATTTACAGGCACCAATTTCAAGGGTATCGCCATTGTTTATAGTATCAGCATACTTGATGGGTGCATCGGCATTGGGCCCGTGATACACAGTGACACCTAACCGGTTTTTTAGCGCGAGTGCTCCTGAGATAAAATCTTCATTTCGGTGAGTCTCAATGACTGAAGATATACGGCATTCGTGCTGTTCCACAACGGTCAGATACTTATCAATATCCAGCTGCGGGTCAATTATGCATGCTTCTCCCTCGCTACCTACTACATAGGAGAGATGCGCCACACCGGGTGTCTTAATGCTCTCTACAAACATAACAGTGTTTCCTTTTGATTTATCGTACTCGTAACCTAAATTTGTGAAGCAAAAATGGCTCCAGGTGCTTAGGACTGAGCAGAGGCAATAGTAGCCGGTCATGGTGGGCTGCCGTTATCCAGCGTACCTTAATGCTATGTAATATTTACCCACACAATGGAATTACTATCTGAGTGCCGTAAAATCTGTAAACGCATAAGGAAGGGAATATTTCGTAATCTAATTTTAATGTTATGTCACACTTATCAATCAGGTATGAATAAAAATCCAGAACACTGTTTATGAAAATGAAAAATACCGGTTTCGTCAGGCTTTACTTTGCCACTATCTATTCTGTTAAGGGCCTGGTGGCGGCGTTTAAAAGTGAAGGTGCAGTGCGACAGGAACTGGCCGTGATGCTGATTCTGATCCCGCTCGCATGGGTGCTGGACGTCACGCTGGCCGAGCGCATTTTGCTGATAGCATCCCTGGCCTTAGTCTTAATTACCGAGTTGCTTAATACCGCTATTGAATCCTTGGCCGACCGGGTGAGTACAGAGATCCATGTACTGATTGCCAAGGCCAAGGATATTGGGTCGGCAGCCGTATTTATTGCTCTGCTACTGGCGTTGTTTACCTGGGGCACAATTTTGCTTAACCACTTCTATCAATAATGCATGGCCGCCGGACCGGGGTAAAGATTACAGCGTTGATGCTGCAACGCTGTAATCTGTGGACCGTTCAGACAAGCAGTCAGTGTTCAGAACGACGCTACCTTTTTGCCTTCGGGCAGACAGCCATTCAGCATCTCAGTGACATTGCTTTGAATAAGTTTTACGTGTGAGTAATGTACCCGCGTTGAGGCCGGTGTTTCGAAACTTACCGTACTGAAGACCAGATCTTCGTTACTGGAGGTGACCTTTACCAACAGGTGGTCGTCTTCACCAGCCACCGGTACCCGCAAATACAGCGGTTCATTATGGGTAGATACATACTCGTTGGCCTGTTCTGGTGAGCTGAACGGCGGCTTTTTTTCCGGTTGCAACTTCCAGTGTGACGACTGATCGACAATCTGCGCCAACGTTTTTGCGTGTTGTTCTGATATTTCGTTTGCCATGCTTCCTCCTTAATGCGGATCATGCAGTTAATACGTCAGCATCGATAAAAAGATTGCTTAGCAGGATCAGCAAAAAGAAGTATGTGAACAATTTCAGTTGTCGTGTGGGACAGGCGGGTGAGGGGCCTGTGTGTAGTACTGATGGAGAAATCGCTTAAGCGCCTGAAAGTCCAGCGGCTTGGTAAAGTGTTTGTCAAACCCCGCTGCTTTGGCCATGTCCTTGTCTTTTTCCTGACCCCAGCCGGTGGTCGCAATCAGCAGCATGGCCCGGCCGGTGGGGTCTTTTCGTAGCGCTTTGGCGACCTCATAACCGGAAATGTCGGGCAGCCCGATGTCGGATAGCACTACATCCGGGTTAAAAGTGGCGGCGCACTGCACACCACTTGCCCCGTCGTGGGCAAAACGTGTGGTATGCCCGTTTAATTCAAGCAGCATGGCCAGGCTTTCTGCCGCATCGACGTTATCGTCAATGACCAGAATACGCAGCGCCGGGGTAAGCGCTTCTGATACATGCGGCGCACTCTTTTCTACTGCCGACTGATTTTCGGCCAGTGGCATAGTCACCGTAAAGGTACTGCCTTTTCCTATTCCCTGGCTGTGCGCACAGAGCGTGCCCCCATGCATGTCCACAAGTTTGGCAGCCAGGGCCAGTCCGATACCAAGCCCGCCCTGAGCCCTTTCCATGGCTGGTTCAAGTTGTGAAAACATGCCAAAAATATGGGACAGCTGGTCCTCAGGAATGCCAATCCCCGTATCGGATATGGTGAACCTGACGGTCTTATCGTGCTGCTCCGCCTGCAATGATATCTGTCCACCTACCGGGGTGTACTTTGCCGCATTAGTCAGCAAATTGGATAAAACCTGGATCAGCCGGGTCGGATCGGCATTCAGGTATACCGGGTGGTCGGGCTGGGACACGCTAAGTTGATGCTTATTCTCTTCAATGATGCCATGTGACGCCTCCACGGCGCTTTGTATAATGGCGGTGACATCAATTCTTTTTTTACGTAACAACAATCGTCCCTGAGAAATGCGGGAGGCCTCCATGAGATCCTCAACCAGGTGCGTCATTTGCGAGACGTGCCGGTCAATAACCTCTCTTGACCAGCGTATCCACTGTTCGTCCGGGTTTTTAGTCCGGATAATTTCAAGCACATTCTGAATTGGTGCCAGGGGGTTCCTAAGCTCATGCCCCAGTGTGGCCAAAAACTGATCTTTGCGTTTATCGGCTTCTGTCAGCTTCTCATTCAGCTCATAGAGCTCACGCTCAGCCGCTTTGCGTGCGGAGATATCTGTGAAAATCCCAAATATTGACACAGCTTCGCCTGTCTCGGCGTAGCTACCATGCCCGCGGCCTTCCATATCCAGCCAGCTGCCATCACGGTGTTGCAAACGAAATTCAATGTCGTAATCGGCTTCATGTTTAACGG
>JBPEWW010000194.1:0-4280 GCA_052032275.1 Alteromonas sp.
TGGACGGCATCAAGAACAAGATCCACCCTGGCGATGCCATGGATAAAGACCTGTACGACCTGCCAGCAGAAGAGGCGGCAGAGATCCCAACGGTAGCCAGCTCACTGGAGATGGCCCTGGAAGCGCTGGACAATGATCGAGATTTCCTGAAAGCCGGTGGCGTATTCACTGACGACATGCTGGATGCCTATATCGACCTGAAAATGGAAGACGTGACCAAGCTTCGGATGACCACCCACCCGGTGGAATTTGATATGTACTACAGCGTATAAACATGCGCTCGTAAGTATACGAAAGCCCGCATTCGCGGGCTTTTTTTATGGCCATGTTTTGGCTACTATACTTTCAATAGGCCAACAGCATTTTGCATGTGGCGCCTGATACCGAGGGCTTATGAAAACGTTAACGTTCTGGTTGAGCATTCTGCTCACCACGCCCGCTGTTCTGACAGCACAGGAAGTGTATAAAGTTGAGCAGGCAGACGGCACCGTACTGTATACCGATGCGCCCGTTGCCGGCAGTGAGGCGGTTTCCCTGCCGCCATCTACAGCGAATGTATCCGACACCCTGGCCCGCCCCCAGCCATTTTCTACCGGCACCTCCAAACCAGCTACCAGGTACACCCTTACGATTGCAACCCCTGCGCCTGAAGCGACTATTCGCAACAATAAGGGCAACCTCACTATCACCACGGCGGCGACGCCTGACACCGCTGGCGGGCGCTTTCAGCTTAAGTTTGACGATCACATCGTTCAGTCCAATACCACCGGAATGTTTCGCCTGACCGGCGTCAACCGCGGTGCCCACACCTACTCCGTTATCTGGCTGGATAATACGGGCAAGACTCTTGCATCTACAAAAGAACAGACGCTGTACCTGCATCAGGCTTCAGCGTTAATTAATAACAATTAACGGTCTATTGTAGCGCACGCGCCGCACCACGGCGGTCCACTGGCATATCCCGTTTGCCTGAGCATTTTCCGTAACCAGGCGACGTGCGCTATAATGCACCACTATAGTGCAACAGGAGTCGTGCTTAATATGCAGGCCAGCGGATTAGAAGTGCCCCATTTGCTTAACAGCCTGAACACGGCGCTGGTTATGGTAGATAAGCAACTGCACATTACCTACGTCAACCATGCCGGTGAAGCCTTATTCGAAACCGGCCACAAGCAACTCTATGGTCATCCGCTGGCAGAGTTTTTTCTGCCTGACAGCATCGACACATCACGACTCCGCGCGGCCTTTCGTCACGGTGAGGACTTTACCGAAAACGAGGTGAAACTGTGTTTTCGGGATAACCGCTTTGTGCTGGCGGATCTGACAGTGACTAACCTGGTCCATGACGGCGTAGCCAGTTTGCTGTTTGAGGTAAAAAAAATTGACCAGCAAAAACGCATTTCTCAGGAAAACCTGCAACATGCACAGCATTATGCGGCCCGCGAGCTGGTGCGGGGGCTGGCTCATGAAATTAAAAACCCATTAGGGGGCATTCGAGGGGCGGCGCAGTTGCTGGCCAAAGAGTTGTCCGCCGAGCACCGTGAATTCACCACGATGATCATTGACCAGTCGGACCGGCTACGCAACCTGGTCGACCGGCTACTCGGCCCTAATGCGCTGCCTCAAATGAGCTGGAGTAACCTTCACGAAGTGCTGGAAAAAGTGCGTAACCTGATGCAGGTCGATGATGGCCATGCCATCGACATCGTGCGCGACTACGATCCCAGTATTCCGGATGTGCACATGGATCAGGACATGATCCAGCAAGCGGTACTGAACATTGTACGTAACAGTATTCAGGCCCTCACTGAGCAGGCGACTGACGCCCCCCAGATTACCATGACCACCCGTGTAGAACGCCAGATGACTATTCAGGGTAAGCGCCATGCGCTGGTCGCTAAAATTCAGATAACGGATAACGGCCCCGGGATCCCCCCGGCCATTCGTGACACCTTATTTTATCCCATGGTCAGCAGTAAACAGCATGGCAGCGGACTGGGACTGTCTATTGCCCAGACCCTGGTAAATTACCATGACGGTAAAATTGATGTAGACAGTTATCCGGGTCACACCCAGTTTGTACTTTATCTTCCCATTAATACGAAAGGAGTCAGTGAATGACGAATGAAGCCGTTTGGATCGTTGATGACGACAGTTCCATTCGCTGGGTGATCCAAAAGGCCTTGCAAAGTGCCGATATTGCCTGTCATTGCTTTGAAAACCCACAGGATTTATTACTTCAGCTGCAAAGCGGGCAAGCCCCGGAAGTGATTATTTCCGATATCCGCATGCCGCAAATGGACGGGATGACGTTGCTTCAAGAAGTGCACGCCAGTCACCCGGCGATCCCGGTTATCATCATGACCGCCCATTCAGATTTGGACAGTGCGGTCAATGCGTACCAGAGCGGCGCATTTGAGTACCTGCCCAAGCCGTTTGATATTGATGAGGCCGTAACATTGACCCAGCGGGCACTGGCCCACGCCCGGGAGCAGCAGCATCAGAGCCAGCCGCCTCAGGATGACATCGTTACCGAAATCATCGGCGAGGCGCCGGCAATGCAGGAAGTGTTCAGAGCCATTGGCCGCCTGTCCCGCTCATCCATCAGTGTGCTCATTAATGGGCAATCCGGGACCGGCAAGGAACTGGTCGCGCAAGCGCTGCACCGGCACAGTCCCCGCGCTACAAACCCGTTTATCGCCCTGAATATGGCTGCGATCCCGGCGGATCTGGTCGAGTCAGAATTGTTTGGACATGAAAAAGGCGCGTTTACCGGCGCCCAGGCTGCGCGGCAGGGACGGTTTGAGCAGGCTAACGGCGGTACGCTGTTTCTGGATGAAATCGGCGATATGCCGCTGGACGTGCAAACCCGCCTGCTACGGGTGTTGGCCGATGGGCAGTTCTATCGGGTAGGCGGACACCAGTCGGTGTCTGTAGACGTACGGATTATTGCAGCGACCCACCAGAACCTCGAGCAGCGGGTAGCCCAAGGCAAGTTTCGGGAAGATTTGTTTCACCGCTTAAACGTTATCCGGATCCATATTCCGTCACTGTCAGAACGTCGTGAAGATATTCCGTTGCTGGCCCGTCACTTTTTGCGCAGAGCGGCAAAAGAACTTAATGTCGAAACCAAATCGCTGAGTAAGGCCGCTGACAAGGTGATGAGCCAGCTTCCCTGGCCGGGTAACGTGCGGCAACTTGAAAACGTCTGTCGCTGGCTGACCGTTATGGCCAGTGGTCAGGAAGTCCTGCCCAGCGACCTGCCGCCAGAAATTCATGCCGAGGGCCATACCCCGGTGGGCAATGGGGAGGTTGCCGAATGGCCTGAGTTACTGGCAAGGTGGACGGATAAACAATTGCGGGACGGGCATTTTAACGTCCTAAACGACGCCATGGTGACCTTTGAAAAAGTGATGCTGGAACGCGCTTTACAGTTCACCCACGGGCACAAACAGGACGCGGCCAAGCGGCTTGGCTGGGGCAGAAACACACTTACCCGTAAACTCAAAGAACTGAACTTCAACAGCCAGTCATAACGCAAGTAAGCCCCCTGCACGACCGCCTGTTACAGGTCGTGCGGGATTTGTCAGGCTTGCATATCAGTTTTTGGTCAGCAGACCCGTCATGGCCTGATTGAAATGCCGTACCCATTTCATGCTGAACTGCCCTTTCGCAGAGCGATTAATTTTAATCACGGCCTGCTTCTTCGACAGCAGGTTGTCCTTGTGGTGCGCCCGGGAATGCGTCATCGCGTCGTAGGTATCCAGAATGGCCAGCAGTTTGGCACCATCACAGATCTCATCTTCTTTAATACCCAGTGGATAGCCGGAGCCGTCCATGCGCTCATGGTGCTGCATGACAATTTTACGGGCCATATCCCACTGATCGAGGTGTTCCAGCAGCCTTGAACTTTTATACACGTGGGAACGCATCAGGTTAAATTCTATGTCGGTGTATGGCTCGGCTTTATGCAGGATTTTCAAAGGCATAAAAGCCATGCCAAAGTCGTGCACATAGCAGGCTACTGCCAACTGGTCCTCATCAACAGGACGGCCTGCTAACTCATTGATGTACATGGCCAGCTTAGCAATGCGATCGCCACGGCCGGCCCAGTAGTTGGAGCGATGCTCGATGGTTTGCATAAGATCGCGAAAGAACAGAATATCCATCTTTTTTTCCGCGCTCATGTCTTTGGGCAACGCCGTGGTCGCCAGGGTCGGAGGCCGGTTAATTACCTCCGGCACGCCGTTTTCGTCGTGGGTGACGTCCAGCGCGGGGTT
>JBPEWW010000195.1:0-2739 GCA_052032275.1 Alteromonas sp.
TTTCCGATTTGCACATTGTGCTTATCGAACCTTCAGACACCCAGAGAAAAATTATTACCACCTTGCTACTGAAGGAAAAAGTCAAAGAAATTGACCCGGTCAGTACGGTTGCAGAGGCCAAAGCGGCCCTGCGTTCTCATGGCGCCGACCTGGTGGTCAGTGCCATGTATTTTGAAGATGGCACGGCGTTGGATTTGCTGAAATACATTAAGCAGTCGCCAGACTTTGAAACCATTCCTTTTATGCTGGTGTCCAGTGAAAACCGGCTGGCTAAACTGGAAGAATTTAAACAGGCCGGCGTGGCCGCTATTCTGCCCAAGCCGTTTGCCCCCCTGCACCTGTCCCGGGCCCTCAACGCCAGTCTCGACTTAATTAACCATGATGAACTGGAGCTGGAGCTGTTCGACGTGCAGGATGTCCGCGTTTTACTGGTAGATGACAGCAAACTGGCGCGTAACCATATTCGCCGGGTACTGGAGGGAATGGGGCTTAAGCGCATCAAAGAAGCCGAAAATGGCGCAATGGCGCTGACCTTTATCAAAGATGAACAATTCGACCTGGTGGTCACCGATTACAACATGCCTGAAATGGACGGCCGTGAGCTGTCGGAGTTTATCCGCTTCAATCCGGAAACTACCCATATTCCTATCATCATGGTCACGTCTGAATCTGCTGACAGCGCACATATGGCAAACATTCAGCAAACCGGGGTTAATGCCCTCTGCGACAAGCCCTTTGAGCCCACTGAAGTCCGTGCGATGCTGGCAGCGCTGTTAGGGGAGTAATGAGTTTTAATCAGCTTGCAATAGCACGTGAAAAAAAGTTCTAGCCGGACTGTAAGAAAGCGTTGACACTTTTGCGAGGGAAGCATACAGTCGGGCTCATGTTGAGATATATTCTGCGTGCACAATTGTTTTTTTTTACGCGCTTTAGTTATGCGTAGGGAGAGACGTCGTGTACGAAAAGCCTCCCACCGGGAGGTTTTTTTTTGCTGATTACCGGAGCGCCCCCCTTATGTCTGATGATGCACTGGCCAAGGTCAGAGACCAAATTACCGCCGTCGACAGTGAACTTCTGCGTTTGCTTGCCCAGCGGCGCACACTAACTAACGAAGTTGCTGAAACAAAAATCCGCCACCATATTCCGGTACGTGATGTTAAGCGGGAAGAGCAACTGCTGGTTAAGCTCATCAAGCAAGGCCAGCAAGCGGGACTGGATGCGCATTACGTCACCCAGCTGTTTCACGTAATTATTGAAGATTCGGTACTCAATCAGCAAGCCATGCTGGCAGAACGGGCGAATCCCGGCAGCGCCCTGCCCCTCAACCGGGTGGCTTTTCTGGGCGATAAGGGCTCGTATTCTTACCTCGCCACCCAAAAGTATTTTTCCCGGCGCCCCGGAGAATTACTGGAAATTGGCTGCCAGAGTTTCAGTGAAATCATACACAAGGTTGAGAGCACGGAGGCAGATTATGCCGTGCTACCTATCGAAAACACCACCTCTGGCAGTATTAACGAAGTGTATGACCAGCTGCAGCACACTCAGCTGAGTATTATTGGTGAGCTGACTCACCCCATTCGCCACACATTATTAGTCGCAAAAGACACCAGTATCAGCAAAATCAAAACCCTGTACGCCCATCCGCAGGTCTTCACACAGTGCAGTCATTTTCTGGCCGAGCTGGGCAATGTGGAGGTAAAAACCATCGACAGTACCTCCTCTGCCATGCTCAAAGTTAGCGAGCTGCAACGGGATGATGTGGCCGCGATTGGCAGCGAGGCCGGCGGCAATCTGTACGGCCTGCTGGCCATCAAATCAAACCTGGCCAACCAAAAAGAGAATCACAGCCGGTTTATCGTGGTAGCCCGCGACCCGGTTAATGTGCCGCTGCAGGTTCCCGCCAAAACCACCCTGGTGATGTCCACCGTGCAAAAGCCCGGCGCGCTGGTGGAAGCCTTGCTGGTGTTGCGGGATAACTGCATCAATATGACCAAGCTGGAATCCCGGCCAATTCCGGGCAACCCGTGGGAAGAAATGTTTTATATTGATATGGAAGGCAATGTGCAGGACGGACCCGTTCAAAAAGCCCTGGACGCATTGCGCGCGATTACCCGCTATGTAAAGGTTCTGGGCTGTTACCCCAGTGAGGAAATCAGCCCCACCAAGGTGGCCGCGGCCAGCGCCCTGTCAGAATAGTCCGTTGATTAACGGGAGGTGGCAGCACGCCACCGCCTGGCCCCTTACCACGCTTCGCTTTGTATCAAGGGGTAGCCGGTTTCGGCTCTACGCGTGGCGCAGTGCAGGTCAAACGCGGCATGGCCGTGACAGGCGCAGTATGGCGCGCAGCACGTCCCCGGGGGCCGGTGATAAACCAGGGAACTCCATGCTGTTACTTGCGCAGCAGCTTACCGTCATCGGCTTTCAGCAGCAGTTGTTTGCTGTCACTTAAGCACATTTGTGCATAGTCACCGAACCAGTCGCCAATTTCCTTAAACTGCGCAATAAAGGCCGTTTTATCACCCGCCTCCAGCATATCCAGCGCCAGACCGAAGCGTTGATGGAAACGCCGTAGCAGCGCCACATTGCCTGGGTTATTGAAGATAATATCGGCGTAGAGCTCCGGGGGCTGCGCAAACAGGCGGCCCACCATGGCCAGTTCCAGCCGGTAAATTGGCGAGCTGAATACGGTAAGGGTATCCAAATCAGGATCTTCACCCTGCAGGTGCGCACCGTACACAA
>JBPEWW010000196.1:0-10368 GCA_052032275.1 Alteromonas sp.
CGCCACCACCTGTTGCACATCTTCGATATTTAAACCAAACCGGCTGGCTCTATCACGGGATATATCCACCTTGATGTACCGGCCACCGGCCACGCGTTCTGAATACACCGAAGCGGTGCCATTGACCCGGGGCAACAGTTGCTCTATTTGCTGACCTATTGTTTGGATTGTGTCCAGGTCAGGGCCCGCGACCTTAATACCCACAGGGGTTTTTATGCCAGTGGCCAGCATATCGATACGGGTTTTAATAGGCATCACCCAGGCATTGGTGAGGCCGGGAAACTTCACCAGCTTGTCCAGTTCGGCTTTTAATGACTCTGTCGTCACCCCTTCCCGCCATTCTTCTTTTGGCTTCAGCTGGATAAAAGTTTCAATCATGGTCAGCGGGGCAGGATCAGTGGCGGTTTCGGCCCGTCCCACTTTGCCGAATACATTCTCTACCTCAGGCACCGTGCGTATGAGCTTGTCGGTTTGCTGCAGAAGCTCTCTTGCTTTACCGATTGAAATGCCGGGGTAGGTGGTCGGCATATACATCAGGTCGCCCTCATCCAGGGGCGGAATGAACTCACTGCCAATTTTATTGACGGGCCAGAAGCCAACCAGCGTAACGATAAGCGCTGCCACTATGGTTGACCTGGGATAGGTCATTACCTGCTTTAATACCGGCATGTAGAGCGCCATTAACACCCGGTTTAATGGATTCTTCTTTTCAGAGACCACCTTGCCTCGGATAAAATACCCCATCAACACCGGCACCAGTGTCACGGCTAAGCCCGCTGCCGCTGCCATAGCATAGGTTTTGGTATAGGCCAGGGGTGAAAACATCCTGCCTTCCTGCGCTTCAAGGATAAACACGGGCAAAAAAGAAACCGTAATAATAAGCAGGCTGAAAAACAGCGCCGGGCCCACTTCACTGGCTGCTTTCGCGACGACCTGCCAACGGTTCTCATCCGTGAGCGGTGTTTTCTCCATATGCTTGTGCATATTCTCAATCATCACAATCGCCCCATCGGTCATGGCACCAATGGCTATGGCGATCCCTCCCAGAGACATGATATTGGCATTGATGCCCTGCATGTGCATGACGATAAACGACACCAATATGCCGAGAGGCAAAGTGATCACTGCCACGACGGCAGAGCGAAGGTGAAACAGGAAAGCGAAACAGACCAGCGCCACCACCACCAATTCTTCAGTTAGCTTACTCCACAGGTTGTCGACGGCCCGCTCAATTAACTGTGATCGGTCATAGACGGGAACCACCTCTACCCCGTCTGGCAGTGACAGCTTAAGCGAGTCCAGCTTGCTTTTTACGCCGTTGATGGTTTGCTGGGCATTTTCACCAAAGCGCATGACCACCACGCCGCCCACGACTTCACCTTCCCCGTTTAGCTCTGCGACGCCCCGACGCATCTGGGGGCCCAGATTCACCGTCGCGACATCGCCCACCCGCAGCGGCGTCCCCTGTTCGTTAATACCCAGGGGGATTTTTTCAATGTCTGCTACCGACTGGATATAGCCCGTCGCCGTTACCATGTATTCCGCTTCCGCCATCTCGACCACAGACGCACCGGTTTCCTGGTTACCGCGTTTGAGCGCCGTTTGAATATGGCTAAGCGGAACGTTGTATGCGCGTAACTTATCCGGGTCGACCTGCACCTGATATTGCTTGACCATTCCGCCAACCGCAGCCACTTCGGACACGCCGGGAACGGTTTGCAGCTCATATTTCAGGAACCAGTCCTGGATACTGCGCAATTCGCTCAGATCGTGCTGGCCTGTTCGATCGGTGAGTGCATAAATATAGATCCAGCCCACCCCCGTGGCATCCGGCCCCAGTTGCGGCGTTGCTGAGTCTGGCAGACTCGGCGCGACCTGGCTCAGGTACTCAAGCACCCGGCTTCTTGCCCAGTAAAGGTCTGTATCGTCATCAAATATGACGTATACATAAGAGTCACCAAAAAATGAGTACCCTCTGACCGTTTGCGCGCCTGGCACGGAAAGCATGGCGGTGGTTAGCGGGAAGGTGACCTGATCCTGGACAACCTGGGGCGACTGACCCGGATAACTGGTCTTGATAATGACCTGGACATCCGATAAATCAGGGATAGCGTCGACCGGGGTATTCTTTATTGAATAGAGTCCCCCGAACGCCAGAATTAAGGTAATAAGCACCACAAACAATCTGTTGCTGACTGACCACCTGATAACCGCTTCTATCATAGTGAAGGCTCCTTGACGCTTACTGGTGATCGCTGTGATCAGCGTGGTCAGTATTCAGGGTGCGGTGCGTATCTGCGTCACCGTCGGGGGCGTCGGCTGCGATTTGTGTGATCACAAAGTCGTCCCGAACTTCAAAGGTGAATACAACCTTATCGCCAGGGTGCAAGCTGGTAATGTCAATGTTCTGCGCCAGCACAAAGTCCATGGTGGTGGCGGGCCTGCTCCATTTTTCAATCGGGCCGCGGCTAATATTGACCGTTCGCGTCGCGGTATTTATCGCATTGATGGTGCCCGCTACCGTCGCGGAGGGGAACGCCGCCTCTGACATAATATGGATGCCACTGACTGCATAATTGCCCTCTGACGTCTTGGTTACCTCAAAGTGTAATGTCTGGCCCTCTTTCAAGGCGCCAATATCCACACTTTCCGCGACAGCAAAATCCATCGTCATTGCTGGCCAGTCCCAGTCTTCTGCAGGTCCGTGAGAAATATTCACCATGCTGTGATCGGCCATTACTTTGTTGACTTCGCCTTCCATCCACACGGCATCAGGCTCTTCCTGACTCGTCATTCGTTTAAAATCGGAACTTTTACTGGACTCAGAATCAATCAGAAACTGCGCGGATGTAACCACTTCATCATTCTCATCAAGGCCGCTTAAGATCTCGATATGATTGTTAGACACCCGGCCTATCGACACTTCGACAGATTTAAAACGCCCTTCTCCCAGCGCCAGTACCACCCGGTCCTGATCGCCGGTTCGTATTACCGCCTCTTTGGGCACCACCGGCACTTTGTTGTCGGTGCTTGCGTGGATCACAACCTGGGCAAACATATTCGGTTTCAGCTGTTCTTCTGGGTTCGCGAACTTCAGTCTTACCCGCAGTGTCCGGGTCTTGTCATTCAGCGTTGGGTATACATAGTCCACCACCCCCTGCCATGTTTTTCCGGGCAGATAATCAAGGGTCATTGACACTGGCAGCCCCGCTTCAATCAGGGCCGCATCACGTTCAAATACTTCAGCTTCTACCCACACTTCGTCTAACTGCCCGATACTCATTAAGGTGGTGCCGGGTTTAACGAAAAAGCCCTCACGGATTTTCAGTCCATCGACCACGCCGGACTGTGGTGAGAAAAACGTAACGTTTTGCTGAACTTTGCGGCTGCTCTCCAGTGTCTCGATAAAATCCCCGGATAACTGTAATGCGTTAAGACGGTCTTTCGCGGCTTTAATCAGCGAGCTGTTGTTACGATTCAAAGCAATGAGAAATTCTTCCTGGGCGTTAACCAGTTGTGGCGAGTAAAGTGTGTAAAGCGGCTGCCCCTGCTGCACAGGGTTCCCCGCCGCTTTCACGTACAGTTTTTCAATCCAGCCTTCTACACGAGGGTGAATATGCACCAGCGCATCCTCGTCGTACTGCACATAACCCACGGTGGCAATGTCTGAGTCCACCGTGTTTAACTCAACCGGCGCGGTTCTCACACCCAGATTATTTACCACATGTGGGGCAATCTTCACCGCCCCGGGCTCGCTATTGTCGGTTGCAGACGAATCCTCATAGACTGGCACCAGATCCATCCCCATGGGTGATTTACCCGGCGCATCACGCCGGTAGCTGGCATCCATAGGGGCTACCCAGTAAAGCGGCTTCTTTTCATCAGTGCCCTGCCTCTCCCCGGAAGCCGTCCCGGCGCCGTGAAAGATACTCAGCGCACCCGCACCCAGGCAGGCCCCCAGGAAGACGGCAGCAATAATTTTAATGGTGTTGTTTTTCTTATTGTTTTCCATTAGTCATCTCCAGATGTTCCGTTCGTGCCGGTGTCGTGGTACAGACGCTGAGTATCGTCGCCCGCCGGTTGCGCGCTGGCGCTAACGAAAAAGTAATTAATGCGGGCCACGGTTTTCAGCGTTTCCACGTCAATGTTTAAAGCAGCAATTTGCGTATTGAGCTCGGCAATTCTGGCTCTGACCACTTCAGTGAAGTCACCATCATCGTTGGTGTAGGCGGTTAAGGACGCTTCAGCTTGCTGATGAGACTGTTGCAGCAACTGGTCCTTATAGAGTGACTGTCGCTGCAACAGCCGGTTGAGCTGACGCACTTCCTGCTCCACGCCACTGATCATTTGCCGGAGCAGTAATACCTTTTCAGTTTTTACCGCCTGGGACTCTGCCACTGATGCGGCTACCTGTTGATCCTGACGGCTTTCTGTAAATAAAGGTACATCGAATGTCACGCCGATGGAGAACAAGTCTGCCCGGTCGCCATGGTTAACTGAATTTTGCCGGTGCCCGTAACTGGCGTTCACCCCCCATTGCGGCTTGTATTGCTGCTTAGCCAGCGCAATGTCCAGCTCCGCCACCTGGGTATTGATATCCACGGCGACAACCGCCGGGTGATCGGCCAACTCCCGCGCCAGCTCGTTTTTGGAATAAGCCGCCTGCAGTATCTCTGGCTTTTTCAAACGCATGGCCGGTAACTGTGACGAAACGGCAAAAACAGCCGGCTGTGGATCTACATCGAGCGTCGCCGCTGAATCACTGCCATAAACATACAACCATTGATTCAGGCGCGCGATATTAGACTCCAGCTTTTGCTTCTGGGCAATCAGCCGCTCTTCCAGCTGCACAATTTCAAGTTGTGCTCTGATGACATCATGCTGCCGTGTTTGGCCAATGGCCGTTGAGTAGTTAGCCCGGGCGATTTCGGCCATTTGTTCAAACAGCGCCCAGTCCGCTTCAATCAGGGCGATGGTCTGCTGAGCCAGAAACGTATCCAGCCACAACTCAGCGACTTTGGTCTGAAGCTTTGCTTTTCGGTTGGCACGCAATACCGGGAACCTGGATGCTTGTGTTTTTAGCTGCGACGCTTTTATTGCCAGACTGTCTCCCCGGGGAAACATCTGTGTTACGCCAACCTTCAACTGCGTCATGCCTTCCTGATCGAGATCCCATGAATCGGTGGGCAGATTCATCATGCCCAGCGATACCTGCGGATCCGGTAACGCACGTGCCGCAATACTTCTGTGCTCGGTGGCAGTTTGCCTGAGTTGATTGCCCTGTAGCCAGGGGTCATTTTGCAATGCCAGAGTAACGGCCTGTTCCAGCGAGATTGTTGGCTGAGCCTGAGCAGCATACGCTGCCAGGCCTGCCATTACACCCACACTCACTGCTGCATTGCGTAAACAGGTAACTAACAGTTGTATGAGTTTCATTCGAATTGCTCCTCGTAAGTATTCACGCTGGCATAGACCTTACTGGTGCCATCTTTAAAGAGTAACAGCACCTGGTAGGGCGCAAACCGCTCTTCCACCTCCATCCCAGGCGACCCCACAGGCATAGCTGGAATGGATAACCCGATTGCTCCGGGAGGCTGTTCGGCCAGGAACTGCTTAACGAATTTCGCGGGTACGTGGCCCTCTACAACGCCCCCGCTACGGGTTACCGCGGTATGACAGGCGCGGTATTCCGGTCTGATACCGTAGTCGCTTTTGACGCGCGTGAGATCAGTAAATGTATGTGTATAAACAGTAAAGCCTGCTTCTTCACCATGATTCATCCACTTAACACAGCAGTGACAGCTCGGCGATTTGTAAACGAGCAGTTCTGGTGAAGCGCCGTGCTGCAGGTTCCCTTTTGCATGGACTACCGCAGGCAGCACCCAGGCTACTGCTAAAAATTTAAAAATATTGACTACCATTTCAGTTCCCCAAAGAAACCAGCTAAATACAGGCGCCGAAGCAGCGACGCAGATCATTGCGGGAGCAGCTTGTGGTTAACGTGTGCTCGCAAAAGAATTTCGCGAACAACAGACACACTTAACCTGTGAAGGTAAAAATC
Source organism: Alteromonas sp. (assembly GCA_052032275.1). GTDB lineage: Bacteria > Pseudomonadota > Gammaproteobacteria > Enterobacterales > Alteromonadaceae > Alteromonas. The sequence goes on from JBPEWW010000196.1 coordinate 6,062, forward strand.
GGAGGACGAAACAACGAGGTGGAAAAAGAGGTCGTCTGGCTTGAAGGCTGGGAAGCAACCCCTTCACTTTGTGGTAAATCAAGTGCCACGTAGGGCTCTGAGCCAGCCAGTGTAACCGTGCTACACGCGCCCGTGGGGCAGCCGCAGTCTGCATCACAGCAGTTGCCGTGCGTGTCAGGCGTAGAGTGATTCATACTGGCGCCGGCTGAGTCAGCATGTTGCATTGTGCTATGCGCCATCTGCGCCTTAGCCTGGTGAGAGGCTTCACAACTCATCGGGGTATAGGCCACCGCCTGCCCCATAAAGGCAATAAGCATGGCAATAACGACTACGGTGTGTGAAAGCGGTTTCAACATTCTTACTCTTACAATAAATGCCCCAGAAGACTATGCTAATTTACTGCAAAAGTAAATTGTCAGCAGTCAGGGCCCTGCGCGCATATGCCAAAATAAAAGGCATTTCAATCATCGACGATATGCAATTGCAGAGTGACGGGATCAAACTGTCTTATCAAACGCTGCTTACGGGCCATGCCTCATCGGCAAATATTTGCGGTGAGGCCAGCCCGCTTCCATGTTTAGGTTGCAATCTTTTCCTGTGCATGTTGTTTTGCACGTCGGTTCAATACCACCGTTGCCGTAATAGTAAAAGCCAGAAGCCAATAAAGCACGTTGGAGCGGAACATATTGATAAAACTACTGGACACCAGGAAGCCTGCACACCCGGCTTCGAGCGCAATCAGAAAGTAATATTCCTTGTAGAGCTTAACCCTGATCAGCGCTTTTTTCGCCTTCCTCATATTAATAAATACCGATAAAAGCAACAGAATGAAAAATGCCATTCCCAGCCAGCTAACTTCAGCAAGCCCCTGGAACCAGAGCGAATGCACCGCTCGTGCGCTGGCGCCGTATTCTTCACTCAAAAATTCAGTCGGCAGGTACCGACGACTCAGAGTCTCGTAACCATAAATACCGGTGCCAAGAGGATGGTCCTCTATCATATCAAAGGTAGCCAGCCAGAAGTTCATCCGACGTCCACCACTTCCCTCGGAGTCGATTGAAGACTGCGTCTCTAGTGTCATCATCCGCTGGACAAACGTATCATCCACAACGTGGATCGCACCGGCCAACCCGGACACAATAATGAATGTCACAAATAACTTTTGCTTCGGCAGTTTGTATTTCGCAAACATCATATACAGCACGTAATAACCGCCTGCTGCAACGACACCAAGGAAAGCGCCCCGGCTGTTTATCAATACCAGGCCATTGGCGATAAAGGCACCACACAGCGTCACCAGTAGCTTTATCCGTAAACTGCCATGCCAGACAAAATAAATTGCAAACGCAATGGCGGGCACTATCGAAGCTGCGACCGTATTAGCCTCAGGACTATCCACGGTGCCAATACCCTCGACTCTGCCTGCCCAGTTTCTGCCAACTGTCCACGCCTCATAGCCTATGTAGGCGGAACCCAGTATAAAAAAGAGCAGCGCCGTTTCTACCTTTGAGTAGGAGTCCAGAATATAGAATGCGATTAGAAATATAACCCAGGTACGAATCAGATAGCCTAAGAATCTCTGATGCATATCATCATTTACGGCGAACAGCGTCACCAGTAAGTAGGTAAAAACAAGCCCCCAAAACCATTTCAGCTGAGGGGCCTCTTTCATTGAATTCTGGTGCTTTTTCCAATGAAAAGCGGTCAAAACCAGCATTGTGAGCGAGACTATGAAAGAGTAACTGATTCTTGGAATATCGTTACCCCACCACCGGTCCCCCGGATTGAGAAAGTAGACCAACTCATAAAGATAATAAGCCCATACCGGTCCATATATAAAAGCACTCAGTAGAAGCGACCCAAATAATGCAACAAACAGCATACTAAACGTCGACATTATTTACTTCTCATCCTTAAATGTGTAAAAACCAATACTACATACTCCATAAGTTCTACATTAGTGCTATCTTATTAATTTCGTTTAGTTTCTGCATCCGGATCTGCCACGTCGGCATTATTTTTATCGCGCATTTTTTGGCCAGGCTTTTTTTTCCAACCTTTCGACTTCCCTCCGTACAGGAACATGTTCAAACTCGGCGAGAGATATTTTGATCGGTCGCTCTATAAAATACAAACCTAGACGACGCCGCTTTCATCTAAGTGCTTAAGCAAAAATCTGCAGTGCTTTTTTCTTCGCTCAGGTACGCTCCACGCGCCAAAACGCGTTAATACGAAATACACATAGGCGATATGAAAATCCTGTTCATCCACACGCTCGGCGTCAGCTTCATCTACATTACTGATGTAATAATAATTATTAAGCAGGGATTTGAAATCACTTGCAATTTTCTTTTCTCTGGCGGCTAAGTTTGACAGGGATAGGGACAAAGAAATCTCATCAAACAACGGGAAATTAAACTTTTCAAAATCTTCCAGGTCGACAACAATTGCATTATCATTCTCGAAAATTAAATTGTTTATACAAAAATCACCATGACTAGGGCGACAAAAGTAAAACTTCTCATCAAGATTATCTATAAACGCCCCAATTCTTTCCTGCATATCACTGTCTGTCAGAAAATATTGTTTAGCATTAGAAAATGCATTTAATAATTGAACCTTCGCTAATATTTGTGTGGGTTTATACAGGGAGCTGATATGAGCATTAAAATTTAGAATGGCTTTTTTGCTTGACTCTCTTATTCTGTCGTACCCGAGCTGGGTGACCGCATTAAACCAACTATATCCGGACGAGACTCCCTCAAGCATCAAATATCGGTTTGGTGCAAGCTCAAATGAGTCATACGGTTCAACAAAAAGGCTTTTGTTATCAAGGTAAATAGCTTTCTTTCTTGCATGGTTTTCGAGCGCCGCATTGTCTCCTGAACGCGCCACAAACAGCGGCGTTCCGCGCTCATCAAAGAATATAATCAGCGAATTACTGGTGACAATCTCAAGGGATGAAAATGTACCAAAATCAGGGTAAGCGGACTGCCCTAACAGCTTCTCAATTTCTTTTTTATAATCAGAATCATGAACAAATATGAAGGAATCTAAAGCAAGGTGTAAATTAGAAAAAAAGGATATCACTTTCTTTAGTGTACTCTTTTCTTTTGGCAGGAAGTTCTCAACGTAGTGTTTATACGCAGACTTATTCTGCTCAAATATCATTGCCGGGGATTCGATACTCGGGTACACAGAAAACAGCTTAACCTGCATTCCGGATTTCTTTTCAATGCGCTTTTTCAGAACTGACAAGTACGGCAACCTGAAAAGAATGAATAATACTTTCAGTAATTTAGGGAAGGATTTAGAATCAACAGTTTTAAGAATAAGCGAATTCTGTTCTTCCCTTAACACGCTACTAATAATCATCTTAAAATTTTTAGTCTTCTATGCTCTCATGTTATAACAATAACTCAAGAATGGAAATTATGAAAGCCGCAGACTATTTTTCACCTTCAAATTAGACGTAAGTTTAACTAACTTCGCAAACGCTTTGAGAAGATGCTTACTTATAATATTGATTAGCAAGAGAATGTCTTATCTTAAGAAAATGGGTGTATTCATTGTGCCAACTATTGCTGCCCTCGCGGGACTTTTTGCTTGAGAGCTCCCATTCGCACAATTGCCCGGTAGTTAGTGAATGGCTGCGTGAACGACGCTCCAGACTGGAACCTCACGCTACTCCTCACTGGCTTGTTAACGACATTAAAATTGAAAAAGGCGAGCCTTCACTGGCTCGCCTTGTCACTTTGGTATGGCGATTTCAATTAAACAGAAACAATCGCCCCCTGTTAAGTACGCTGTCTACGACTTACTCATCCCGATAAGTATCAATCGCAGGACAGGAACACATCAGATTCCGGTCACCATAAACATCATCAATGCGGTTTACGCTTGGCCAGAACTTATTACGATGCACTTCAGGGGCCGGATAGGCGGCCAGCATGCGATCATAGTTACGGTTCCAGTCACTGTCACAAATATCGGCTAAGGTGTGCGGGGCATGGTGCAGCGGGTTATTCTCGCTGTCCCACTCGCCGCTTTCCACTTTCGCCACTTCTTCGCGAATGCTGATCATAGCATTAACGAAACGGTCCAGCTCATACTGTGATTCAGACTCTGTCGGCTCTACCATTAACGTACCGGCAACCGGGAAGCTCATGGTTGGCGAGTGGAAACCGTAGTCAATCAGACGTTTGGCAATATCCAGCTCACTCACACCGGATGCTTCTTTGAGCGGTCGTAAATCAATGATGCACTCATGCGCTACGCGCCCGTTGCGGCCTTTGTATAGCACGTCA
>JBPEWW010000197.1:0-3173 GCA_052032275.1 Alteromonas sp.
GGAATGCAGTGCTCTCCCGTTACCCGGTGATCAGTAATGAAACGCTGGATGTCAGTCAGGCAGGTCGGCAGCCCCGTAATATTCAGACGGTGGTGGTAGCGACCCCCAGCGGTCCGCTTACCGTCATCAATACTCACAAAGGCCTCAAAAAGCGGGAACGCCGCTCACAGTTTGCCAAGCTACACGAATACATTGAAAAGCGACTACGGCACGACCCCATGCCACTGGTGCTGGCGGGCGACTTCAATGAGTGGCAGTTCTTCACCTCGGCGTTTAAAGCCCTCAATAAAACCTTAACGCAGCATAAGGTGGGCGCCACCTTCCCCAGTCAGCTGCCACTGTTTTCGCTGGACCGGGTGTGGACAAGCAGCGATGTACGGCTGCTGAAGTGCAAAAAAATCCGCGACCGCAAAACCCGGCACTTCTCCGATCACCTGCCGGTGCAAATTGATGTCCGGCTGCCCTCACGCGGATGAAAAATTTAACTGATTTCCGTTGCCCTGGCGATTGTTATTCACACTCAAATGTTCCACGATGGGAAATAAACACGGCGTGCCATGCATCCATGGAGATGGCTTAGTCGTTTGGCTTTAAAACACCAATAAGGATTAGCCGTGGAACACGAACAACTTTTGGCTCTGCTGTGCGCGACTGCGGACGGCGAAAAACAAGCCTTCGCAGAGTTGTATAAAATAACCAGCCCGCAACTGTATGCCGTGGTGCTAAAGATGCTTAAGCGGCGAGAACTGGCTGAGGAAGCGACCCAGGATGCCTTTATCAAAATCTGGCACAATGCAGGGAGTTATCAGCGCGGAAAGGGCACCGTACTTACCTGGATGGTAAGTATCGCCCGCTATCGGGCATTAGATTTAATGCGTTATCACTCCATCCGCAACGAAGTGGAGCTGGAGGAGGAAGGTGGACCTCCCCACGATATTAGCCCCTCAACTTTAGCCTCCCGTGAACAAAAAAAGCTTAATGAATGCATGGACGAGCTTGACCAGCAGCAGCGTCAGGCCATCCATCTTGCGTATTTTAATGGTCTGTCTCACCACGAGGTCGTAAAACACCTGGCGTCGCCGCTTGGCACGATAAAGAGCTGGATAAGACGGGGGCTGCAAAGCCTGCAACGGTGCCTGTCACTATGAATTATCTTGCCGAAGAAAGACGCAATGCCCTCGCAGCCGAGTATGTGCTGGGTACCCTTCGTGGTCAGGCTCGTCGCCGTTACCAGCGGTTAATGATGGAGAGCCAGCTGATCAGTGAAACAACCTGGCTGTGGGAACAATATCTGAATGGGCTGGGTGAGTCAGTTCCACCGGTATCACCTTCGTCGGAGGTATGGGAAAACATCCAGTCCCGGCTGGGGTTTACCGATACCGAAGCGAACAATGAGCAAGTGGTCACACTGCATAAGGCGCGCGCCCGTCGCTGGCGCACGGTATCTGGCGTGGCGGCTGCCGCCGCCTTCATTATTGCCGTACTATTTGGAACCAGTGAACCGCCGGTAGTAGCCACTCCTTCGCACATCGCCGTCGTCAATAACGCCGATGCTGAACCCCTGTGGTTAATCGAAGTCTCCACCGACACGCTAAGTGTTCGTTCCACGGCGAACCTGTCTGAGCGCGCAGACAAAGACTTTGAGCTGTGGATGGTGCCGGCCAATGGCGACGCCCCTGTCTCATTAGGGCTCTTACCCGAATCCGGCCGCTGGGACCGCACGGTGCCCGCCATCCTGTTGAGCCCCGACATTACCGCGCTGGCGGTGAGTCTGGAGCCACCAGGCGGCTCGCCTACCGGCGTCCCCACAGAGGTGCTGCATATCGCGCCGCTGGTTTCAGTGTAGCCCACCAGTATGACCGACAGGAAGTCGGTCCTGCGGCTTGAGCGCGAACGAAAGCCTGCAAAAGAGAAATATCGTAAATAAATTGTGAATTCCTGCATCCAGTTGCCCTTTTCGCTCGTTTGGCTTGGTGAACATGCAACCGAAAAGGAATAACAATGTTTAAACTGAAACCCATTATGGTGGCGCTGTCGGGCGTTGCCATTACCGCGACTGCTCTGGCCTCCAGCCACCGTGAAGCGCCCAATATTACCCGTATGCCTACGGTGGATTCTACTGACTTTTATGCATTTAACAGCTACGAGCAGGGCCGTGAAGGGTATGTCACGATGATTGCCAACTACATCCCTCTACAGGATGCCTACGGAGGCCCTAATTACTTCCCTATGGATCCGGCTGCAGAATACGCTATTCATATCGACAATGACGGCGACGCCGTGGAAGACATTAGTTTCACGTTTAATTTCTCCTCAATGCTGGCGGCAGACAATGAGGGAATTGCGTTACCAGTAGGCCCGGAAGGCGATCAGAAAATGATAAAGGTGCCGCTGAAAAACGTGGGCCCTATCTCCGCTGACGATATGAGCGCAGCTAACTTTTCCGAGTCCTACGCGATGACGATGGTGACGGGTCCGGTTCGTACCGGCGAGCGGACATCGCTTACCCCAACTACGGGCGACTCGTTTGGTAAGCCCCTTGATTATATTGGCAACAAAACCTTTACCAGCGAGCAGGAATATGAACGCTATGCTGCCCAGTTCGTGTACGACTTTTCTATTCCGAACTGTCCGCAAATGGGCCGGGTGTTCGTGGGCCAGCGCAAAGACCCGTTCGTTGTTAACCTTGGCGAAACCTTTGATTTGGTAAACTATGTGCCAGTTGAGGGCGACAGTGCGCCCGGTGCCGATGACGGTGAAGGCTTCCCTGGCGGTATTACCCAAAGCAGCGAAAACGATGATCTGCGCCACAAAAACGTGACCGCGATTGCAGTAGAAGTGCCTACAGAGTGCATTACCGGCGACGGCAATGGCGTCATTGGCAGCTGGACCACCGCCAGCTTACCGCAGGCGCGCATTCTTAACCCAAATGCGACCTTCAGCAAGCCTGAAGTGAATGGCGGTGCTATGACCCAGGTATCACGACTGGGCAACCCGCTGGTAAATGAGCTGGTTATTGGCATTGCCGACAAAGACACGTTCTCTACGTCACACCCCAGCGGCGACGGTCAGTTCGCCGATTATGTAACCAATCCGGTGTTACCTGAGCTGCTGAATATTTTGTTCAGAGAAGCGGTTAATACCACGCTGGGCACCGACATTGAAACTCTGGC
>JBPEWW010000198.1:0-2187 GCA_052032275.1 Alteromonas sp.
TTCATCCTCAATGCCTTTGAAACCTATGGGATCCCTTACCAAAAAATATGCTTTGAAATTACCGAAACGGTTGCCATTATTCGCATGGATGACACCAAATCCTTTATGCGTACCTTTCAGCGCCTGGGCTGCGAATTTTCGCTGGATGACTTTGGCAGCGGATTTTCATCGTATACTTACCTTAAGCATTTGCCGGTTAACAGCGTCAAAATTGACGGCAGCTTTATCAAAGACATGCTCAACGACCCGGTGGATGCAGCCATGGTCGCCTCGATTAAGGATGTCGCAAAAGCACTGGGCATGAAAACCGTGGGCGAATTTGTGGAAAATGAAGCCACCATGGCACAGCTCGGCCGGATGGGCGTCGACTTTGCGCAGGGTTATGGCGTGGCCCGCCCGGCTCCCTTAGACAGTTACCAGCCGCTATAATAGTAGTAAACAGGGTGACGATGTGCCCGAGGCAGACAGCAACCCGGCGTCAGTTCAAATAGGATTCTGCAGCCGCCCTTGCTATAATGCGATAATGTAACATTTATCGGCCCGCCGGCCTTGTAAACTGCAGGAACACCCCAAAATTAACCGCTCCTGTGATTGGGTGTAGAAGTGTCATGACCATTAAACAACCGAAATACGAATATGTCAGCTCCGCAAAACTCCCCACCCGCATGGGTGAGTTCAGGATCCACGGCTTCGTTGAAGCCAGCGGGCAGGAGCACGTGGCGCTCTCCTATGGTGAGTGGCAGGCAGGCGATACCGTACCCATTCGCATTCACTCTGAGTGTCTGACCGGCGATGCGCTGTTCAGCACCCGTTGCGACTGCGGCTTTCAGCTGGAAAAAGCCCTGGCTAACATTGTCGAGCGGGGGTTTGGCGTGCTGTTATACCTGCGTCAGGAAGGCCGGGGCATTGGTCTGCTGAATAAAATTCGCGCTTACAACCTGCAGGACAGCGGCATGGATACGGTTGAGGCGAACGAACATCTGGGCTTTGACGCCGATCTGCGCAGTTATGATATTTGCAAGCTGATGCTGGATACCCTGAACGTGGGCCAGGTTGAGCTGATGACCAACAACCCCCGCAAAATGGCTGCCCTGCAAAAGCTGGGGGTGAAAGTCACCGCCCGTAAGCCCATTGATCACGGCATCACCAAAGACAACAAACACTACCTGAAAACCAAAACGGAAAAGCTCGGTCACGCCTTCGATCCGCACCTGCTGAAATAGCCTGTTCTGGCTTAGTGGCGGGCCAGCTGAATCGGCCAGTTGGGTTTGGTTCAGCTGAGGTTAATGCCCCACCGCCTATAACTTGTACAAGCTTTCAAAAAACCGCCCCGGCGTCCTGCCTGCCGGTTTAAGGAGATTGTATGAAACAGTCAACACTGCCGCTCATTTTATCGCTGGCGTTTAGCAGTCTGCTGCCGGTGGCCACTGTGCAGGCGACACCCGAGCCGCTGCCGGAGATGACCGAAAGTGGCTACAGCGATGCCGAACTGGATAGTTTGCTGGCCCCTATCGCGTTGTACCCCGATACCGTGCTTACCCATATCCTGATTGCCTCGACCTACCCGCTGGAGGTGGTGTCCGCCGATCGCTGGCGACAGGAAAATGCGCACCTGAATGCCGAAGAGGTGGCCAGGGCCGTGGAAGTCTATGACTGGGATCCCAGTGTGAAAGCGCTGGCGCCGTTTGATCAGGTACTGCGGACCATGGCTGACGACCTCAACTGGTTGCAGTCACTGGGTGATAATGTGCTGATCAGTCAGTCCCGGGTGCTGGCCCGGGTCCAGGTGTTACGCCAGCGTGCAATGGCACAGGGCGCCCTCTCGGATAACGACTACCAGCGGGTAGAGCGGGAGGCCGAAATCATTGTCATCGAGCCCCGTCGCCGGGAAGTAGTGTACGTCCCCTATTACGATACCCGGGTGGTGTACGGGCACTGGTGGCACCCCGTTGCGCCAGTGTACTGGCATCATCCGGTCAACTATCGCAGTCATGTGGGTTTTTACTGGAGCCCGAGTATCCGGCTTACCAGCTTCTTTTACTTCGGCGGCATTCACTGGCATAACCGCCATGTGGTCGTCACTCACCGGCCGGTGCGTCACTATCATCACGGCTATTCACGCAAACGGGTGTACAGCAAGGAATACCAGCGCTGGAACCACAATGCGAAACACCGCCGCATCCGGTA
>JBPEWW010000199.1:0-27120 GCA_052032275.1 Alteromonas sp.
TTACTGTCAACAGTATTCACGGGTTTGTTGCCGGTTGCCGCTTTTACCTTGTCTTTAAGTCCACTGACTGAAAAACCGGAGGGTTTCTGCGGCTCTGCTGGCGCATCGTCACTGTCCACCATAAAGGGCGGCTCGTCGTCTTCAAATACCTCATCCGGAATACCAAAGCTGGGTTCACTGCGCTGTGCTCGGCTGGCGGGCGCCGGTTCAGGTTCAGATTCACCGTCGTCGACAGGCGGTTCTGCCCGCATACTGGTGATATCCAGCTCGTCACTGTTGGGCGTATTGCCGGCACGGGCTGGCAGCGCCAGTCTGGGCATCTCCAGCCCCATAACCTGTTGCGGGAATGCGACAGCTTTGCGGCCAGTCCACAGCGTTGCACTGCCAATACCGTCAATAATACTCAGCCAGCTGATCCCGGTGACCAGGGTAAACCCGGTACAGAAAAAACACAGCAGCAAAAGAATGGTGCCGGCCGTATTGAAATAAGGTACCAGCGCTGAGCTAATCACGTCGCCCAGAAAGCCGCCGGCCGAAAAGTTATAAATGTCGTTAAAGTTGAGACTGGCAATACCGGTGGTGCCCAGCACGATCAACAACGCACCGACAATCCGTAAACCGATGGTCAGGTAATCAAACTCATCCAGTTGCTTAATGTGCTGAAATAAAAACCAGCCTAAAAACGCGCACACGAAGGGTAAGGTCCAGGCCAGATAACCGAAGCTGAATAACAGCAGGTCGGCAATCCAGGCACCACTTGCCCCTACCCAGTTATGTACGTCTAATTGCAGGCCAGCCTGGCTCCAGCCAGGATCGCCAGGATGAAAAGAAGCTAATGCCAGCAGCAGGAAAAATGCGAAGACGCAGGCCATTATCATACCTGCCTCCCACAATCGCTGGATTCCGGAAAGTCGCGCCATAACCTAAAAATTCACTGTATTGTAGTGTTCCACTAAGCAAAACTAACACCACTCTGCCTTGCACATTATGAATGCAGACTGAAAGCTCGCTCGCGCTACGTTATTTTTATGTTCCAAAGCCTACCACAAAGGGGTAAAACAAGCCTATTTCAAATTACTTAAGATTTATGCGCAGTGAGGTGGTGCTTTTCACCTCCTCCATGACCACATAGGTTCTCGACTCACTCACACCGGGCAAACGCAAAAGTGTGTCGCCAAGCAGACGCCGGTAACTGGACATATCCGCGACCCGGGCTTTCAGGAGAAAGTCGAAATCACCGGAAACCAGGTGGCATTCCTGAATATCGTCATGTTTTTTCACAGCAGCAGAAAATTCTGCGAAGATATCCACGGATGTTTTGGTCAGTGTGATCTCCACGAAAACCAGCATGGCGGCACCCAGTTTCTCTGGGTCTACCACCGCATGATAGCCGGTTATATAGCCTTGTGACTCTAGCCTTTTTACCCTTTCTAAACAAGGACTTGCACTCAAACCTACCTGCTTGGCCAGTTCCACGTTGGATATGCGGCCGTCTTTCTGCAGAACGGTGAGGATATTGCGGTCTATTCTATCGAGGTGTTTTGGGGTTTTAACGAGCATACAGAATTCCACAAAAACTCATGAACGCATCATAATATAGGGTTTACCATTAAATTACAGCAGATACTTTTGTTGAGGTTTGAGTATACTGCGCGTCACAAATTAGATCCCCTACAAACTATAAAGGAAAGCGTATGCTAGTCGGTGTTCCAAAAGAGATTAAAAATCATGAGTACCGCATCGGCCTGACACCGGCCGCGGCAAAAGAATTCGTTACCCATGGGCATAAGGTCATGGTGGAAACCAATGCCGGCGATGCCATCGGGTTTACCGATGAAATGTATCAGGCTGCGGGTGCTGAAATTGCCTCCTCTGCGGAAAAAGTGTTTGCAGAAGCAGAGATGATTGTAAAAGTAAAAGAGCCGCAACCTAACGAGTGTCAGCAGCTTAGCAAAGGCCAGACGCTTTATACCTACCTGCACCTGGCGCCGGACCCGGTTCAAACCGAGTTACTGGTAGCATCAGGCGCGACCTGTATCGCCTATGAAACGGTCACCGATGATCGTGGTGGCCTGCCCCTGCTGGCCCCTATGAGTGAAGTTGCCGGGCGTATGTCAGTACAGGCCGGCGCCCATTATCTGGAGAAAGCGCACGGTGGCAGCGGCACGCTGTTAGGTGGCGTACCAGGTGTTGCTGCAGGCAAAGTCCTGATCATCGGCGGCGGTGTGGTTGGCATTAACGCCGCTAAAATGGCACTGGGTCTGGGTGCAGATGTGACCATTCTGGATCGCTCTCTCCCCCGCCTGCGTCAGCTTGATGATATTTTCGGTGGTCAGCTTAAAACCGTCTTTTCTACTGTGGATGCAATTGAACACTACTCGTCGAAAGCCGACTTAGTGGTGGGTGCGGTATTGATCCCGGGCGCAGCAGCACCGAAACTGCTGAATCGTGAACACATTCGGGCTATGAAGCCTGGCTCAGTTCTGGTGGATGTAGCCATCGATCAGGGCGGTTGCTTTGAGACCTCCAAAGCCACCACTCACCAGGACCCGGTTTATGTGATTGATGATGTTGTTCACTATTGTGTGGCGAACATGCCAGGCGGCGTAGCCCGCACATCTACAATGGCACTGAACAACGCTACCCTGCCCTTCGGTCTGGCACTGGCAAACAAAGGCCCTGCACAAGCGATGCTGGACGATCGCCATCTGATGGCGGGTCTGAATGTCCATGAAGGCATGGTGACGTACAAAGCCGTGGTGGACGCGCTGGGTAAAGATCTTGGGCTGACCTACACGCCGGCAGAACAGGCGTTACGTTAGGCTGCCAGTACTCATAATTGAGTAAAAAAGCCCCTTGCCGGGGCTTTTTTTGTATGCGAAGAACATAATCTGAATCAGCTAAGCCGGTTTAATCAACTGACCTACTGGCGAATACTGGCATTAACCTCTTTCAGCACTTTCAGCGGCTCGTCGGCCTGGGTAATCGGGCGTCCCATCACCAGATAGTTGACGCCGTGACGCAGTGCATCTTCCGGTGTCATAACCCGTTTTTGATCGCCCGCATCACTGCCGGCTGGCCGGATCCCCGGGGTTACCAGCAGAAAGTCTTGCTTGATTTGCTGACGCAGCGCAGACGCTTCCCGGGCTGAACATACAATGCCGTCCAGACCGGCGCGTTCGGCAAGCCTGGCTAACCGTAGTACCTGCTGCTCTGGTGTGACGCCACTGACGACATCCGCTAACTGTGCATCATCCATTGAGGTTAACACGGTGACAGCAATGAGCTTAGTTTCCGGGTGACTGCTCTGGACAATCGCCTGTTTGGCAGCTTCCATCATGACCCGGCCACCGGATGCATGGACATTGACCATCCACACCCCCAGCTCCGCGGCCGCTTTACAGGCCTTGGCGACGGTATTGGGGATGTCGTGAAACTTAAGGTCAAGAAATACGTCAAAGCCCCGGGCAACGAGCGTTTTTACAAAGTCCGGCCCAAACAGAGTGAACATTTCCTTGCCCACTTTCAGTTTGCAGTAGTTCGGGTCAAGCTCGTCAACAAAGGCCAGCGCTTGCGCTTTGTTGTCGTAGTCCAGTGCCACAATGACAGGCGAGTCGGTATTGCTCATTTATTCTCCATCCAAACCTTTTATGGGTTTCACGATGCCCCACTTCTTACACGACGGGCATAACCAGTAAAGCTTACGGCCCGAAAAGCCGCAACTCTGGCAGCGATACTTGGGACGCTGCGCCATTTGTTTCTCAACCAGCTCTTCCAGTAACTCCAGGCTTTCTGTTGAGGCCTGATCTTCAATCTGATCGATATACAGACTCATTAACGTCTTAAACCCACGCATGGTGGGCCGGGTGCGTAACTGCTCAAGCAAGTAGCCTGCCGCCTGCCCCGAATCACCCCGAGCAAGTAATACATCAACCATGGCCAGATACGAGGTGGCACACTGCTGCCAGTGAGACTGGAGATTGGCTTCAAACTCATCCCAGTTACCGGTTTCTTCGGCTATTTTTTCCAGCAGCGGCACCGCTTCACTGAACCAGCTGATATCCCGCTCTGCTACCTGAAGTAAATAGGAGGTCGCATCCCGATAGCGACGTTGTTCTAACGCTATCTCGCCAAGCTTCAGCCACGGCCTGACCGCACGCTCATCGGCATTCACTGCCTTTTGCAGCAGGGTCAGTGCTTTTCCCTGATCGTCGTTTTTCAGTTCGAGCTGCGCTTGTTCACAGTAGAAGTGTGCCAGTCGCCCACTGACCTCGTCGTTATCGCCGTGGCAGGCCACCATGCGTTCTGCCAGCTCAATGGCTCTGCCCCACTCCTTGGTGGTTTGGTAAATACTGAATAACTGCTGTTGTGCTACCAGATAGTGTTTATCGCTGTTAAGTAGCTGCAGAAAGGCGTTCTCGGCCCGTTCCAGAAAGCCGGCCTGGGTATAGTCTTTACCCAGCTCAAGTAAGGCGTTCTCACGGGGGCCGGGCTGAATTTCCTCCCGGCTGACCAGATTCTGATGCACCCGAATGGCACGGTCAATTTCGCCACGATGGCGAAAAAAGTTACCCATAGCGATATGCGTTTCCACCGTATCGCTGTTTAGGTTGATCATTTTGATAAGCGTATCAACCGCTTTATCGGGTTGATCAGAAAGCAGAAAATTCAGGCCCTTGTAATAGTGCCGGGACAATATGCTGGATTGTTTTCGCTGCGCCTGGCGAACGCTGTTACGGCCCATTACCCAGCCGTAACCCGCCGCTACAGGCAAGAGAAGAAACAACAATTCGAGCATAGTTAGTTTTCTTTCGTTAGCTTTCTGATTTTACTGCGTGCAGCCAGCAGCTGTACGCGAAGACTGAGCCAGCTCGCCATCATAATTAACACCCCAATAAAAACGCCCACGGACAGGGTGATCGCAATTAAAGTGGATACCCGCAGGTCTGCCCTGGCAATTAAATAGTTAACGCTAATAACGGCATCGTTTTGTGAGCCGATGGCAAATGCCACAGCCAACAATACCAAAATTACAATGATGAAGAGGATCCCTTTCAACGCCAAAGCCCTTGTTACACAACATGTTAATGAGCATAGCAAATTGCGCGGCAACATGACATCGCTAAGTTAATCCTGCGCAGGGCGGATCAGGCAGCACCGTGGGCGGGGTCAACCTCGCTGGCAGGCGGGATATGCCGAAGGTTGGCCGTGACCAAATCGTTCTGCAATGAGGAGAGGTTTGTCACATAAATGACATGGGTATAGCCTTCCTGCATTTTATGCAGTTTATCGTACGTGGCCTTATCTATCTTCGATAACTGCGCCAGCCGCTTGCGGGTGAGCGGCGTAGAGTGTGACTGACAACGAATGGCGGTAATGTCGGTAACACACAGCTGTACCTTCTGGTCCTGCAGCTTTTGCGCAATTTGCTGACGCAACGTGCCATACATAAAGTCTTTATTTTTGATGAAAATTAGCTTGCTGTCTGTATTGCGAACGCAATGCACGACTGAAGCCGACTGGCTGTTACCTTTAAATAACCGCTCCAGCATCTTGGATTTGGGCTTGGTGACATCCCGGTCTGCAAAAAAGCCATGCAGAGGCGTGATATTTTTGGCCTGGGAGAAGGGGTAGATATCGTCTGAATTATCGCCCTGATAGACGGTTTTAAGACGGTCTAGCAGATTTCGGTTGAGTACACACAGCACCGAGAGCGACGGCATATGGCGTATCGCTAACTCCCAGATAAAGCGGTGCGTGAGTCGCTGTATTTTGGCCACGTCCCGCATTTTATAAAATGCACTGTTCTCCTCAACCATGGCTTCCACGCTGGCCCCGGTTTTCGCCAGCTTGGTTAAATCCTGTAAACACAGCCGCAGGGTACCTGTGGTGGCGTTAAAGTTGACTACCCGGTATTTCTCATTTTTGATACGTAGTTCAGGCACGGTCACCCGTACCTCGTCACTGATACTGTGCTGGCCGGGCGTGATTGAGAGTTGTAACCCTTTTGCGGATAAGTCACACACTCTGGCATTGATACTGGACAACAGGCCCACCTTGATGCTGGCCGCCTTGTCGACCACATAGCGGGTTTCCGAACGACGGTCTAGCTCCTCTTCCATCACATAGCCAATTCGCCACCGGTCCTCAGAGACCAGAAACGACCGCGGTATGGCCTTAAAATCACACTTTTCGCCTAAGGTCAGACGGTCCAGTTTGTCTGATACATCCCGGCAATAAACAATACGATTTAACTCACCCAGCTCGGTGAACTGCTTGCGGTTAATGTCATGAATGGAAAACGCCTTATCGCGATCCAGCTGGCTGATGTCTTCCAGGCGGCACTGAGTACAGGACAGCTTTCCGGACTTACTTAACAGGTAGATATACGCGCTCAGCTGGCCACTCTCCATCAACTGACGATGGGTCATGGCCACCTCTACCGGCCCTTTCCTGGTTTTCACCACCCCGTGAAACACATAGGCTTCATGGTATTTGTTCAGTTCTTTGCACAACCGGGTAAACAAAGATTTGCCAGACAAATTATCCAGTAACCGGTATGCGTGACTAAGGCGGATATTGGCTTTCGTAAGCAGCGCGATAACCGGGGTCACGCCTTTATTGGTGGCATGCACAAACAGCGGAAGCCAGGGGCTGTTTTCCAGGATCCGATCCCGTTCCAGATCCTGCATCGCGCGCTCAACCTCTAAATCACGCTTGAGCGGCTGCTTGTACGCTGTCGCTTCAATATACTTTTTAATTGCTTCGCGCACCTGCGGGCTAAGCGGATCTGTCAGCGTAAAATGAGAGTCGTATTTATTGGTATTTTTGTTGAATTTCACTGCGGTTAGTGTGAATTTCACCTCAGGATCAGGCAGGTTTAATCCCATCACATCAGGAAACGTAAACAGGATCTCGTCACCGGTGCTGATGGTAGGCGGGCGCTTGGTCTCTACCGCCATCGTATTGAAGGCCAGCGAACTGACATTGCAATGGCGCCCTTTTTCGAACTCCTGAGACGACACCGGAAAATTGGGCGACAGTGCGATATCGTCACCGAAATCGATATCATTGACAGACTGCGTTTCAATTGCGAAAGCATCGACAATTTTTTTGTATTGTTCTTTTTTTATCTGTGTCTGATAGGTAGATGAATTCATTACCGATTCAAACACACCTACCGTATAGCGGTTCTGGTATAACGAGGTTTCGTCTTTCAGGATCCGGGCGCCCACTTTATCCAGACGCATAGGGATGCCGAAATGTTTAAACTTCATCACTGGAAATTGCGCGAATGCGGAGTTGTCTGCGGGGGCATCGGTAAGCGAGGTTAAGCGGATCACCTCTTCCTTCACCACACGGCGGATACTACTGGGCAACCGGGTAGAGAACTTATTGAGTCCTTCCAGCAACCGGTTTTCCTGTTCATAAGGTATAAGCGCTCTAATTAGTGGCTGATACTGCTTTATTATGTTTTGTTCATCGCCGCCAGACATAGGAAATTGCATATTATTCCGTCATTGAACATCTACTATACGGCGCGTCAATAAGGGAAATCAACTAAATATTAATTTTACGTCACGGGCAAGTATGTTAATGCGGTAGCCAGCGGGAATGACTGGCAATAAAAAAGGCCGCTGAATAGCGGCCTTCCATGTTATTGTACAGCAGCGTTCACACGCTCTCGAAGCTCTTTACCCGGTTTGAAGTGAGGGACGTATTTCCCGTCCAGCTTCACGGTCTCACCGGTCTTCGGGTTTCGACCAACCCGCGGCGCCCGATAATGCAATGAGAAACTACCAAAACCCCGAATTTCAATCCGCTCACCCTTTTGCAGGGTTTGCGCCATTTGCTCCAGAATCTCTTTAATAGCGAACTCAAGTTCCTTTGCAGGAATGTGACGTGCCTGGTCTGCGAGCCGCTCAATTAGTTCAGACTTGGTCATGCTAACCTCATTGTCATAAATTAATCCAAACAGCTACTGCAAACACGGGAGCACTCGCATGCCCCCGTTACCGCATTACTCGCCTTTAGCGGCTTTGAATGCTTCAGCCATTGCGTTAGCGAAACCACCGTCATCAGTCTGGTTCACTTTATCAATCGCTTCTTTCTCGTCAGCCTGATCTTTCGCTTTCACAGACAGGTTCACGGTGCGGTTCTTACGATCCACGCCCATGAATTTCGCTTCAATGGTTTCGCCTACGCTAACCACTTCTGAAGCGTCTTCTGTGCGCTCACGCGCCAGGTCGGCAACACGGATGTATCCGTCAACTTCTTCTGCCAGGTTAACGGTAACGCCTTTCGCGTCTACAGCAGTAACTGTTCCGTTAACGATAGCACCTTTCTTGTTAGTTGTCAGATACATATTGAACGGATCTTCTTCAATTTGCTTAACGCCAAGAGAGATACGCTCACGCTCAGGGTCGACCTGCAGAACTACTGCAGAAATCTCGTCGCCTTTCTTGTAATCACGCACTGCGTCTTCACCAGACTTGTTCCAGCTGATGTCAGAAAGGTGAACCAGACCGTCAATGCCGCCGTCCAGACCGATGAAGATACCGAAGTCAGTGATTGACTTGATCTTACCGCTTACTTTGTCACCTTTTTCGTGTGACTTGGCGAACTCTTCCCAAGGGTTAGCAATGCATTGCTTCAGACCCAGAGAAATACGACGACGTTCTTCGTCAATTTCCAGCACCATCACTTCAACAGTGTCGCCCAGGTTGACAACCTTAGACGGGTGGATGTTCTTGTTAGTCCAGTCCATTTCAGACACGTGAACCAGACCTTCAACACCGTCTTCGATCTCAACGAAACAACCGTAGTCAGTCAGGTTAGTTACCTGGCCAGAGATCTTAGTGCCTTCTGGGTAACGCTGAGCAATTTCTTGCCATGGATCGTTGCCCATCTGCTTCATGCCCAGAGAAACGCGTTGCTTCTCTTTATCGAACTTCAGCACTTTAACGTTGATTTCGTCACCAACATTAACAATTTCACTTGGGTGCTTAACACGCTTCCAAGCCATGTCAGTGATGTGCAGCAGGCCGTCTACACCGCCCAGATCTACGAACGCACCGTAGTCTGTCAGGTTCTTAACGATACCCTTAATTTCGTGACCTTCTTCCAGGTTAGCCAGAAGCTGTTCACGCTCTGCACTGTTTTCTGCTTCAATAACCGCACGGCGAGAAACCACAACGTTATTGCGCTTCGCGTCCAGCTTAATAACTTTGAATTCCAGCTCTTTGCCTTCCAGGTGCGTAGTGTCACGAACAGGACGTACGTCTACCAGAGAACCAGGCAAGAATGCGCGTACACTGTTTACTTCTACAGTGAAACCGCCTTTAACTTTACCGTTGATAACGCCTTTGATGGTCTCTTTATCATCGTAAGCTTTTTCCAGCTCTACCCACGCTTCGTGACGCTTCGCTTTTTCGCGAGACAGTACTGTTTCACCGAAGCCATCTTCTACTGCGTCAAGGGCTACGTCTACTTCGTCACCGATAGCAATCTCAAGATCGCCTTCTGCGTTTTTGAATTGGTCTGCTGGGATAGCACTTTCTGATTTCAGGCCTGCGTCAACAAGAACGATGTCTTTGTCGATAGAAACTACGGTACCTTTTACAATTGAACCAGGGCGAGTTTCCAGTTCCTGTAGGCTTTCTTCAAAAAGTTGTGCAAAATTTTCAGTCATAAGGTTTTAAATTCAATTTAAGTTTAAATCCACGCTACATTCCGGCTACCGTGGGGTTATTAAAAATAGCTGCTACATCCTGTTGCAGCGTTCGCAATGGCGGGCTTTATCTCACGACATCAAGGCGGGAGTTAATCACTTCCATAGCTTTTTCAAAGACCTGGTCAATGTCCAGATCGGTTGAATCGATTGTTACAGCATCTTCTGCCGGTACCAATGGCGCGACTGAACGATTCGTATCTCGTTCATCTCTGGCCTGGATATCGGTTAAAAGGCGCGCAATATTAACATCCATCCCCTTGGCTTTCAACTGAGCATAACGGCGCTCCGCGCGGGCTTCGGCACTGGCTGTCAGAAAAATTTTTACTTCGGCATCAGGAAATACCACGGTCCCCATGTCGCGACCATCGGCCACCAGGCCCGGCTCCTGCTGGAACGCGCGCTGGCGTCGCAACAGGGCTTCGCGTACGCGCGGTAACGCGGCGACCTTAGAGGCCACTGCGCCAACCTGCTCAGTACGGATATCGTCTGTCACATCTTCGCCTTCAAGAATGATGCGGGTGCCTTCAGCATTGGTCTCAAAACTGACATCCAGCCCGGTGGCCAGAGGAACGATGGAGTCTTCATCATCGCAGGGTAAGTCGTGATGCAGGGTGGCTACAGCGAGGACACGGTAAATCGCGCCGCTGTCCAGAAAGTGCCAACCTAATTGCGTGGCCAGTAAGCTACTTAACGTACCTTTACCAGCACCACTTGGACCGTCTACCGTGACTACGGGTGATGGATGCATACCTGCTCCGGAATTATTTAAAAGGTTCAAAAAACGCGCGCAATTATACGCGTATCCAGCAGATTGGCAATGCTGCGACGGCCGCCGCAGCAACTTGTAACGTTTTATCTTGCCGCAGGTGTAGCTGCAGGTTGGCAAATGTGGGAAAAACGTTCGAAGTAATCCGGGAACGTTTTTGCCGTACAGCCCGGATCGTTAATGGTCACCGGTGTATCGCTTAATGCCACCAGGGAGAAGCACATCGCGATACGATGATCGTTGTATGTGTCAATGGCAACATGGCGCAGCGCCGCGGGTGGCGTCACGATAAGGTAATCTGAGCCCTCCTCCACCTCTGCTCCCAGCTTCATAAGCTCAGTGGCCATCGCATGCAAACGGTCCGTTTCTTTTACCCGCCAGTTATAAATATTCCGGATGGCTGTTTTGCCCCTGGCAAATAACGCCGTGGTGGCAATGGTCATGGCAGCATCAGGAATATGGTTTAAATCCAGATCGACGCCCTGCAATGGCCCGCCGGTGACTTCAATATACTCATCACTCCAGGTCACGGTGGCGCCCATTTGTTCAAGGACATCAGCAAAACGGATATCGCCCTGAATACTACCGGCACCAATGCCTGTGACCCGCACCGTGCCCCCGCCTATCGCGCCGGCCGCAAGAAAGTAAGAGGCAGAGCTGGCATCACCTTCTACCATAAACCGGCCCGGCGACCGGTACTGCTGCCCTGCCGGAATAACGAACGACTGGTAATCGAGGTTTTCTACCACCACCCCGAATTTCGCCATGGTATCCAGGGTAATATCTATGTACGGCTTAGACACCAGTTCGCCTTCGATATTGATTTTCAGCTCGCCGGCAAACAGCGGTGCGGCCATCAGTACGGCGGTCAGAAACTGACTGGAAACACTGCCATCCACCGTGACATCACCGCCACGCAATTGCTTGCCGCGGATATGTAATGGCGGGAAACCTTCGTTTTTCTCGTAACTGATATCCGCACCCGCCTGGCGCAACGTGTTAACCAGGTCACCGATAGGCCGCTCTTCCATGCGTGGCTCACCGGTCAGTGTTACCTGCACATCGCTGGCTGCCAGCGCCGCACACAATGGCCGCATGGCCGTGCCGGCATTGCCTAAAAACAATGTCAGTGCGGCATCACTCTGAAACCCCTGCCCCAGGCCATGCACGACACAGCGAGTATTGTCATGACTCAGGGTGTAGCTGACCCCGAGCTGCCTGAGCGCCGCGAGCATATGCCGGATGTCGTCGCTATCCAGTAAGTTGGTAAGTTCGGTGGTGCCTGACGCCAGCGCCGCCAGCAGCAACGCGCGGTTCGACAGGCTTTTTGACCCCGGCACATTCACCGTACCTGATACTGCGGGTACCGGCTGTAGCGTTAACGCGTCGGTAGTACTCATCCGTGGGTCCTCTCAAACTCTTGCATAAACTCGACCAGTGCCACTACGCCATCAATTGGCATCGCGTTGTAAATACTGGCGCGCATACCGCCTACAAAACGGTGGCCTTTCAGTGCCATCAGTCCGGCCTGCTCAGCCTGCTCCAGAAACAGACTGTCTAACTCGGGCTTGGCCAGCTGGAAGGGTACATTCATACGCGAGCGGTTGTCCGGATGAACATTACTGCGGTAAAACCCGGTATTATTGATTTCCGCATACAGCAGATTGGCTTTCTCATCGTTGCGCTTATCGATGACCGACAGCCCGCCCTGCCCCTTCAGCCATTTAAATACCAGCCCTGCCAGATACCAGGAGAAAGTCGGCGGTGTGTTATACATAGAGTCAGACTCTGCCAGCAGCCCATAGTCGAAGATAGACGGGGTCTCCTGCCGGGCTTTGCCCACCAGATCGTCACGCACAATCACCACCGACAGGCCGGAGGGGCCGATATTTTTCTGTGCGCCAGCGTAAATTACGCCATAGTCCTTCACATTCAGCGGCCGCGACAGGATGGTCGAGGACATATCTGCGACCAGGGGGACATCGCCGGCTTCCGGCAGCCAGGTAAACTCTATGCCGTCTACGGTCTCGTTCGGACAGAAATGGTAGTAGGCTGCATCTGCCATCGACTCATCAAAAGCGGGCCTGGGAACATAGCGCAGGCCGTCTTTTTCAGCCAGCTCACCTACCACTTTGGCGTGATTATATTTGTTTGCTTCGCTCACAGCGCCTTTTGACCACGAGCCCGTTACCAGGTGCAGACTGGTCTGATCGGCAGCAGACAGGTTCAGCGGGACAGCAGCAAACTGACCGCGGCCGCCGCCATGGGTAAACAGCACATGGTAATTGTCTGGCACCGCCAGCAAATCACGGAGGTCCTGTTCTGCTTCGGCAGCCACTTCCCGGAAATCTTTGCCCCGGTGGCTGACTTCCATTACTGAACTGCCACTGTCACGCCAGTTCAGAAACTCCTCTTTCGCCCACACCATTACATCATGGGGTAACATGGCCGGACCGGCACTAAAGTTAAACACGTCATTCATAGTCGTTTTTCAACACCTGTAAACAAAACAAGCGGCTTGCGCCGCTTGTTAATTCAGAACCTGCATGGGCTGGCAATGCAGACTGCCAGCATCGTCCATGCGCTAGTCTTCTGTCGTGGAGCTATCGTTGCTGTCCTGTGGCGCTTCGGACTGGGCAACCGCGATGTTCTCTTCACCGTCTTCTACTAATGCGTCTTCGACTTCTTCGATACGCTGCAGACCAACCACATTTTCGTCCTCACCGGTGCGGATAAGACGCACACCCTGAGTATTACGGCCTACAATCGAGACTTCCGACACGCGGGTACGTACCAGCGTCCCCTGGTCGCTGATAAGCATTATTTCATTATTGTCATCTACCTGTACGGCACCTACTACCTTACCGTTACGGTCAGACACTTTAATGGACACTACCCCCTGAGTCGCCCGGCTCTTCGCAGGGTAGTCACTCAGTGGTGTACGCTTACCAAAACCGTTTTCAGTGGCAGTAAGAACCGCACCGTCTCCGCGTGGCACAATCAGTGAAACCACTTTCTGATCATCCAGCAGTTTAATGCCGCGGACACCGGTGGCCGTGCGTCCCATCGGACGTAACGCCAGCAGTTCTTCTCCGGTTTCAGGATCCCGCTTCACTTCGCCGGTTTCAGAATCGCGAAGCTTTTCGTTAAAGCGCACTACCTTACCCGCATCCGAGAATAACATGATGTCATCATTACCGTGGGTAATCGCCACGCCAATCAGTTCATCACCGTCATTCAGATTGACCGCTATAATGCCGCTAGAGCGAGGACGGGAGTACAGGCTCAGATCGGTCTTCTTCACCACGCCATTGGCCGTGGCCATAAGCACGAACTTACCTTCCTCAAATTCCTTAATCGGCAGGATGGCGGTAATTCGCTCATCCGCCTCCAGCGGCAGAATATTTACGATAGGACGTCCGCGGGCATTGCGGCTGGCAAACGGTAACTGGTATACCTTCAGCCAGTATAAGCGGCCACGGGTTGAGAAGCACAGAATATGATCGTGGGTATTGGCCACCAACAGCTTCTCAATAATGTCTTCGTCTTTCATCTTGGTCGCGGACTTACCGCGACCACCACGGCGCTGAGCCTCGTAATCCGACAATTTCTGATACTTCACATAGCCCTCACGAGACAGGGTGACGACCACGTCTTCCTGCTCAATCAGGTCTTCGATGTCTATGTCGTGAGTGGCCGCAGTGATTTCGGTACGACGTTCATCGCCGTATTCAGCACGAATCGCTTCCAGCTCTTCTTTGATCACTTCCATCAGACGTGCCGGGCTGTTCAGAATATGCAGCAGCTCAGCAATTTGCTCAAGCAAAGCTTTATATTCATCGAGAATTTTTTCGTGTTCCAGACCTGTCAGTTTGTGTAAACGCAGATCCAGAATCGCCTGTGCCTGTTGTTCGGTCAGATAGTACTTGCCGTCACGAATGCCGAATTCAGGCAGCAGCCAGTCAGGGCGCGCCGCATCATCGCCAGCGCGATCCAGCATTTGCGAGACATCGCCTAACTCCCAGCCCTGACCAACCAGCGCTTTCTTGGCGTCGGCAGGACTTGGTGAGGCTTTGATCACTTCAATAATAGGATCGATGTTGGCCAGCGCAATGGCCAGCCCCTCAAGGATGTGGGCGCGGTCACGGGCTTTACGCAGTTCGTAAACAGTGCGGCGGGTGACTACCTCACGACGGTGCAGAATAAACGCTTCCAGCGTTTCTTTAAGGTTAAATACCTTCGGCTGACCGTTATCCAGTGCCACCATATTGATACCAAATACCGTTTGCAGCTGGGTATTGGCATACAGATGATTAAGCAGTACTTCAGCAGACTCGGATCGTTTCACTTCAATAACGATCCGCATGCCTTCTTTATCAGATTCGTCACGCAGTGCCGAGATGCCTTCAATGCGCTTCTCTTTTACCAGTTCGGCAATCTTTTCAATCAGTCGCGCCTTGTTGACCTGATACGGAATTTCATTAACAACGATGGTTTCTTTACCGTTGTCTTCCGTTTCAATTTCCGCCTTCGCGCGCATGTAAATTTTGCCACGGCCGGTGCGGTACGCATCTTCAATGCCCTTGCGTCCGCTGATCATGGCGGCGGTCGGGAAATCCGGGCCAGGAATATAGGTCATCAGGTCGTCAATGGTGACATCCGGATTTTCAATCAGGGCGATACAGCCGGTAACCACTTCGGTCAGGTTGTGCGGGGGTATATTGGTCGCCATACCTACCGCGATACCTGATGAACCGTTTACCAGCAGATTCGGAACTTTCGTCGGCAGCACCTCAGGGATAAATTCAGTACCGTCATAGTTAGGTACAAAGTCGACGGTTTCTTTGTCGAGGTCAGCCAATAATTCATGGGCAATTTTAGCCATTCTGACTTCGGTGTAACGCATCGCAGCAGCGGAATCGCCATCGACCGAGCCAAAGTTACCCTGGCCATCGACCAGCATGTAGCGCAGCGAGAAAGGCTGGGCCATCCGCACAATGGTGTCATACACAGCAGAGTCGCCGTGGGGGTGGTATTTACCAATGACATCACCAACCACACGCGCCGATTTTTTGTACGGCTTGTTGAAGTCGTTCTTTAGCTCGTTCATGGCAAAAAGCACGCGACGGTGCACCGGCTTCAGGCCATCTCTTACATCGGGCAACGCGCGCCCAACAATAACGCTCATCGCGTAATCGAGATAAGAGTTCTTTAACTCTTCCTCAATATTTACGGGGAGGATTTCTTTAGCGTTATCAGTCATAAACTGCTTAATCCCTTGTTATCGGTTCATTTTGCGCTGCCGGGAAGTCACCAAGAGCATCCCCTCTGATAGCCGGCGCGCAATTTATTATGGGGGGAGTCATTCAATCGAGTGTACCATCGGTTCGTCGAATAATGTAGCGCTGAATGCGGCGATCCCGTCAACGATAATGCCAAGCGCACATTTTTCATGCAAGTGAGACAAAAGCCCCCTTCTAACAGTGCCCTTAGCCTTCAAATTGCGCTATGTTAGCCACGTCTTACGTTTTTTGCGGCACCACACTGGCCGCCTACTTTATCTGCGGATTAATTATGACCAATGTCGACCAACAGGAAATTGATAAATTTGGTGATCTCGCCTCTCGCTGGTGGGATCCGGAAGGTGAATTTAAACCGCTGCATGCTATTAACCCGTTAAGGCTGGATTTCGTTGCGCAGCACTGTGACGGGCTGTTCGATAAGCAGGTTGTGGATATTGGCTGCGGCGGTGGCATTCTTGCAGAAAGCATGGCGCGGGCGGGAGCAAAGGTCACCGGCATCGACATGGCTGAACGTTCACTGGAAGTGGCCCGCCTGCACGGTCTTGAATCGGGGATCAGCGTAGATTATCAGGTCAGTACCGCCGAAGATTTCGCCCAGGCCCATGCGGGTCAGTATGACGTTGTCACCTGTATGGAAATGCTCGAACACGTACCCGAGCCTGCTTCCGTGGTGGCCGCGTGCGCTAAACTGGTGAAGCCGGGCGGGCATGTCTTTTTCTCCACCCTAAACCGCAATATCAAGTCGTATCTGCTGGGTATTGTGGGCGCCGAGTACGTGCTTAATATGGTCCCCAAAGGTACTCACGAGCATGGTCGCTTCATCAAGCCATCAGAGCTAATGCGTATGACCGACGCGGCTGACTTATTCAGCCGCCATATTACCGGGCTGCATATGGACCCCCTTACTCAGGGTTTTTACCTGTCGGACAAAAATGTGGATGTAAATTACCTGCTACATACTGTTGCGGAAGGGTAACAAAATCACTAGATGTGCCATAAGGCGATGCAAGCGCCCACTATATATCGTGTTTGTATAAAAATGATTGTTTAGGAATAATTTGTTTTATATAAAATTATTTTACGCCAATAATGCTTGCATTTGTCTTACAAAACGCTTGTTAACCCCTTTTAGGTGAGTCACTACTAACCAAAAAATTCGTTAGGTTTAACTGCTGGATTAACCACCAGATATTGGGTTGCATTAAGAGTCAAACCTCACTATCTTGTGGTTATTCCGAGCCACTCACGTACGCTGAATAACACACAAACAAATAGCCAGCGCAACGTGACGGAACCAAAAGAGATCGCAAGGATCTGGGGACCCCATATCCTTAAGTAAAGTATAGAAAACGGGCGCATCTGCCCTCGCTACCAGCGCTAACACAAACGGCCAGTACCAATGAATAATAACTTATATGTCACCAAGCGTAACGGTGAGAAAGAGCCTATCGATCTGGAAAAAATCCACAAGGTCATTACATGGGCGGCAAAAGGTCTGAATAACGTCTCAGTTTCTCAGGTAGAAATTAAGGCCCAGATTCAGTTCTACGATGGCATAAACACCAGTGAAATTCACGAAACGCTGATTAAATCAGCCGCTGACCTGATTTCTACTGACGCACCAGACTATCAGTACCTGGCTGCCCGTCTTGCCATTTTCCATCTGCGCAAAAAAGCCTATGGTGAGTTTGAGCCGCCGGCACTATATGAACACGTGGCGCGCATGGTTGACATGGGTAAGTATGACGAGCACCTGCTGACTGATTATACTGCTGAAGAATTCGCTGAGATGGATAGCTACATAGACCACTGGCGGGATATGAACTTCAGCTATGCCGCGGTTAAGCAGCTGGAAGGCAAATACCTGGTACAAAACCGCGTCACCGGCGACATTTACGAAAGTGCACAGTTTCTCTACATTCTGGTCGCGGCCTGTTTGTTTGCCAATTATCCTAAAGACACTCGGCTGAGCTATATCCGTCGTTTTTACGATGCAACCTCAACGTTTAAACTGTCATTACCTACGCCCATTATGTCCGGCGTGCGTACCCCTACCCGTCAGTTTAGTTCGTGTGTCCTTATTGAAACTGGCGACAGCTTGGACTCGATTAATGCCACGGCCAGTGCCATTGTCAAATACGTCAGCCAGCGTGCCGGAATCGGTGTTAATGCCGGGCGGATCCGTGCCCTTGGCAGCCCCATCCGTGGTGGTGAAGCGTTCCATACGGGCTGTATTCCATTTTATAAGTACTTCCAGACAGCCGTAAAAAGCTGTTCACAAGGTGGCGTACGCGGCGGTGCAGCGACACTGTTCTACCCGCTTTGGCATATGGAAGTTGAGTCCTTACTGGTTCTGAAAAATAACCGTGGCGTAGAAGAAAACCGTGTTCGTCATCTCGACTACGGGGTGCAGTTTAATAAGCTCATGTATCAGCGCATGATGAAAGACGGTTACATTACCCTGTTCAGTCCGTCTGATGTACCCGGGCTGTACGATGCCTTCTTTGCTGACCAGGACAAGTTCGAAGCGCTGTATGTGCAGTATGAAAACGATGACAGTATCCGCAAGAAGCAAATTAAGGCTATGGAGCTGTTCAGCCTGTTTATGCAGGAGCGTGCCAGCACCGGGCGGATTTATCTGCAGAATGTTGACCATTGTAATACGCACAGCCCCTTCGACCCTAAAGTTGCACCGGTACGTCAAAGCAACCTGTGCCTGGAAATTGCGCTGCCAACTAAGCCGCTTGAGCACGTTAATGACGAAGAGGGTGAAATTGCACTGTGTACGCTGTCGGCCTTCAACTTAGGCGCGATTAAGTCTCCGGATGAGTTCGAAGAGCTGTCAGATCTGGCCGTGCGCGCACTGGATAGCCTGCTCGATTACCAGGATTACCCGGTTCCGGCTGCATACAATGCCACCATGGGGCGGCGTACGCTGGGGATTGGCGTAATTAACTTCGCCTACTACCTGGCAAAGAATGGCGTGAAGTACTCTGACTTCAGTGCCAACAGCCTGGTACACAAAACGTTTGAAGCCATGCAGTATCACCTGTTGAAAGCGTCGAACAACCTGGCAAAAGAAAAAGGTGCGTGCCCTAAATTCAATGAGACAACCTATTCGCAGGGCATTCTGCCTATCGACTCTTATAAGAAGGATCTCGATAGCGTGTGCAACGAGCCGCTGCATATGGACTGGGAAAGCCTGCGTGCTGACATCAAGGCACATGGCCTGCGCAACTCCACTCTGTCTGCTCTGATGCCGTCTGAAACTTCGTCACAAATTTCCAATGCCACCAATGGCATTGAGCCGCCGCGTGGCCATATCAGTATTAAGTCAAGCAAGGACGGGGTACTGAAACAGGTTGTGCCGGACTACGAAAACCTTAAAGATCAATACGAGTTGCTGTGGGATATCCCCTCTAACGATGGTTACCTGCAGCTGGTAGGCATAATGCAGAAGTTTATCGATCAGACTATTTCTGCCAACACCAACTACGACCCCAGTAAATACGAAGGTGGCAAGGTTCCCATGAAGCTGTTGCTGAAAGACCTGCTGACTACCTACAAGCTGGGTGTGAAAACACTGTACTATCATAACACCCGCGACGGTGCGGCTGACTCCAGCTCCATAGAGGCCAAAGCGCAACAACAAAAACCTCAGGCCCAGGAAGTTGTGGTGGAAGAGGATGATGATTGTGCAGGTGGTGCGTGTAAAATTTAAACACGCACCTTTCACAGCAGGAACAGCAGTTTTTAACGCGTTTGTTTTGAATTTAGTTGGGCGACTATGAAATACACCACATTTAATCAACAAAGTATCAACCCCCTGGTTGAGCCAATGTTTTTCGGTAACCCGGTCAATGTGGCCCGGTATGACCAACAGAAGCATTCTATTTTTGAAAAGTTAATTGAGAAGCAAATCAGCTTTTTCTGGCGGCCGGAAGAAGTGGATGTCACCCGGGATCGGGTGGATTTTCAAAAGCTCACCGAGCCTGAAAAACACATTTTCATTTCCAACCTGAAATACCAGACCCTGCTCGACTCGGTCCAGGGGCGCAGCCCGAATATCGCGTTCCTGCCTATTGTGTCATTGCCTGAGCTGGAAACCTGGGTAGAGACCTGGTCGTTTTTCGAAACCATTCACTCCCGTTCATACACACACATTTTGCGGAACCTGTTTTCAGATCCCAGTGATATCTTTGAAGACATAGTGGTGAATGACGAAATTAAACGTCGCGCCTCGGATATCTCCAAATATTATGATGATTTGATTTTTGCCACCCAGCTATGGCAAACCCAGGGGGAAGGTGTGCATACCGTCGACGGTGAGGTGCACACAATCAATCAGTATGAACTGAAGAAAAAACTGTTCCTGTGCATGAATTCGGTGAACGCACTGGAAGCTATTCGCTTCTATGTGTCTTTTGCCTGCACGTTCGCCTTTGCCGAGCGCAAGCTAATGGAAGGTAACTCGAAAATCATCCGTCTGATCGCCCGTGACGAGAACCTGCATCTGTCCTCCACGCAGCACATCCTGAATTTATGGGCGCGGGGCAAGGACGATCCGGATATGGCACAGATTGCCGAGGAATGTCAGGAAGAAGCGAAAGCTATTTTCATGAATGCGGTCGATCAGGAAAAGCAATGGGCCGACTACTTGTTCCAGAATGGCTCCATGATTGGTCTGAATAAAGATATTCTGTGTCAGTATATTGAGTACATTGCCAACCAGCGCATGGCAGCCATAGGCTTTGACATGCCTTTCGATGTTACCAGTAATCCCCTGCCCTGGATGAATAATTACCTTAACTCAGACAACGTACAGGTTGCTCCGCAGGAATCGGAAATCAGCTCTTACCTGGTGGGTCAGATTGACTCTGCAGTGAGCGAAGACGATTTTGCTGATTTCGAGTTATAACGCCGGGTGAATGAGTAAGACCGAAGACGCATTCCGCATAGATGTGGTTGATGTGGGATGCGTAAGTTCACGCCCCGACAAAACACTGCTGGAGTCACTGGAAGCCGATAATATTCCGGTGCATGCCCACTGCCGTGAAGGATTTTGTGGTGCCTGTCGCACCAAGCTTCTCCACGGCAACGTGGATTACACCACCGACCCGCTGGCCTTCATTGATGACGATGAAATTTTACCCTGTTGCTGTGTGCCGCTATCAGCGCTGACAATTAAAGTCCCCCTGTAATTCTCTCCCCTGGTACAGTCTCTTTTATCCCTGTTAACCGCTACGATTAACACGTGCAATCCTGCACAGTTTACAAGGAAAGTGACTATGGAAACCATCAAACAGGCTGATCCGGCGATGCTCGCGGTCAGCGGCGGGGAGTTTGGGGACATGAGTGTCTCATGCTGTGAGTTTAATTTTTTTGGTGTCACCTTTAGTGTTGAGGTGTTTGATTACAGCCTGAGCGGGGGCGGTGCGTTAACCCAGTCGTACGGCTTTGAACGTTACTCTGCTTACAACCGGCTATAACCGTGATGACCGCCCTGGCAGCTGTCGGCATAATGCTGACAGTGTTTATTATGCAAACATCCTATTCTGCCTGGGTGGTCTGTAAGCACGCTAAAGCGACGGGAAAAGACAGTTTTCTTGCTCTCGCCCTGCTATTTACCCTGGTGGCGTTAGTCTCTGGCTTTATTCCCTCACCTGCGCAGCTTTTTGCCGACAGCAGTTACGGCTTAACGGTGTTTCGCGGGGCGCTGGAAGAAGCAATCAAAGTTTTCAGTTTACTGGCACTGGCGAATATTCCGGCCAACGTCACCCGGTTACCCTACTGCCGAAACCCTGTCTGGATCATGGCGGTGACAATAGCCTTCTATGAAAATGTTGCGGTGATGCTCGGGCCGCTGGGCTCATCGGTTACGGCCCTGATAACACAGGGCATGGAACACCTCACGACCCTGCCGGCCGTTACTGTGTATCAGCCCAGTGGATTACTTGCCCTCACTGCCACGTGCCTGGCCCGGGTGTGGGTGCATTATTATCTGACCATGTTTGCAGTGCATTTCTGGCAGAGGGGATGTTATCGCTTGATGCTGCTCGCGATTGTCAGTCATGGCGTAATCAATCTGACTATCCTGCACAGCAACCTTACCTTGAGTGGTTTGCATGCCAGAGTCATGGCGGCACTGGGTATTTTTATACTGGTCATTCTAATTTGCTACGTGCTAACCCGTCAGCAGCAATGGCAAAGCGCTCAATGACGCCTGATGACAATGGCAATGCCGCTTAAAATGGCAATGGAAGCCATCACAATTTGCGCCGTGACAGGCTCCGCCAGCAATAACCATCCGGCCAGCACGGCCAGCACCGGCACGCTGAGCTGAATGGTGGCAGCGTCAGTAGTTGAATGGTACGGCAATACGTAATACCAGATTGCATAACCTAACGCTGAGGCCACCGCCCCTGACGCCCCCCCCAGTAACACGCCTTTCAGGTCCCACTGCGCACCTCCTAATGCAACCGTCACCACCAGCAACGCTGCCACAAAAACCAGCGAATACGCGAAATTGCCGGTGGTGACCGCCAGGCCGGAGGCCGCGCCTTTACCGAGTATGGAATATATACCCCAGGCAATGCCGGCGATAAACATGGTCAGCGCTGCCAATAAGGGGGGCGGACTCAGGCCAGGCAGCAGCAGGATCACCAGGCCTGTCAGCGCCAACAACAAGCCGGCACTTTGCCAGCCTGTAAGGCGTTCACCGCGCATCCAGCCGTAGCCAATCATTGTCAGCTGAACCGCACCAAATAACAGCAACGCGCCGGTGCCGGTACTCATACTCACGTACGCGAAGGAAAACGCCGCAGCGTACACAAATAACGCGCCAGCCCCTTTCCAACTGCCCTGCCGGGCCACCCGTGCAGGCCTTCTCTGCGCCAGTAATAGCAACAGCAGCGCACCACTTGTCAGTCTTACTGCCGTGAACATGGCCGGTGACGTTGCGCTTTCTACCAGGGCCATTCTGCACAGCAGAGAGTTGGCCGCAAAGGCCAGCATTGCCAGCAGGGTATATCCGGCTACGACGAGGCGTGAGGGTGAAGTAACAGGTGCGTTCACAGCAAATTCTTCGATGGCGAGTGCAATTTGAAGGGCAGAAAATGTGACAGATTATCAGCTGGCATGCTCAGCAGGGCTAAAAAAAGGGCCGTAAGGCCCTTTTTTATAGCTTTAATCCAAGCCGTTCAGCCACTTCTATGTAGGTTTCCACCACCGATCCTAACCCCTGCCGGAACCGGTCTTTATCCATTTTCTTGCGTGTTTCTTTATCCCATAAACGGCACCCATCCGGTGTGAACTCGTCGCCCAGCACTATATTGCCGTTGGCATCCACGCCAAACTCCAGTTTGTAGTCAACCAGGATCATGCCAGCGGCATCGAACAGGCTTTTTAGCACCGCGTTCACTTCAAACGTGAGCGCTTTCATTTTTTCTACCTGCTCAGCAGT
The DNA here is from genome assembly GCA_052032275.1 of Alteromonas sp. Taxonomy (GTDB): domain Bacteria; phylum Pseudomonadota; class Gammaproteobacteria; order Enterobacterales; family Alteromonadaceae; genus Alteromonas. The sequence continues at coordinate 23,265 of JBPEWW010000199.1, forward strand.
CGCCCAGCCGAAAGAAGCGATATGGTAATCATTCACCATGGGATCGTGCAGGGCATCGTTTTTCAGAAAGAACTCAAACACCGGCGGCTCAAGCGCCATGCCTTCTTCAACACCCAGACGGCGAACCAGCGAACCCGCCGCCACATTGCGCACTACACATTCCACCGGGATCATGTCCAGCTTCTTAACCACGGATTCTGTGTCCGACAACAGTGACTCAACCTGCGTGGCAATGCCCGCCTCTTCCAGTTTGGTCATCACGAAGTGGTTAAACTTGTTATTCACTTCACCTTTGCGTTCAAGCTGTTCAATTTTTTCACCATCGAAGGCAGACGTATCGTTTCGAAAGTGCAGGATCAGTTTTTCACTGTCATCAGTAAAATACACAGTTTTGGCCTTGCCACGGTATAGCTCTTCACGTTTTTGCATGGTGACTCTCAATTATATATCCAGGTTATCTTCTGACATGACCTGCGCGAACGCCTCAAACAGCTCTGACACCTGTTTGGCGTCAAAAGGCTCACTCTCATCGTTCATGAAGGTAATAGAAGTTTTGTCTGCCGACAGCTCATTCAGTTGCAGTCTGTAATCGCCCTCTTCCAGCAGTTCTTCGTCACTGCTGAACAGATTACTCCACCAGCCGCCATCAGAACCGTTGTAAGAAACAAACAGCAGGCCCGTCGATTTATCCAGATCCTTTACGTCAAAATTCAGTTTGCGCAGTACCAGTAAGGTCCGGGGCCAGGCCACATCATAGGTAGCAGACACCACATAGGCAGGCTCACCGTCCGGATTGAAGCCCATTTCGGTATTGAGGCCCTGGCGAATACGGGCTATCCGGCGGCTATCTTCCAGCTGAATCTGATATTCATAATGGCTGATAACCTGATTCAGAATGTCCACTTCTTCGCGACGCTCCTGCAAATCGTTAAGGTCTGCGGTAACATCATCGCCGCGCGTGGCCATGTAGTCTTTTAGTTCCACCATCAGTGCTGCGGTGCGCCCGTGAGGCTTCTTCTCCATGGTAAATTCAAAGCGGCGACCCACCTGCTCGTCCGACTCACTCCAGTCATACCAGCTGCTGTCTTCGCCTTTACCAATCACCATCCAGTCGGTGATCAGCACGCCCGCCTCAGGGTTGAAGGTATCAACACCAATCCCCTGCTTATCCAGGAAACTAAGTAGCGAATTCCAAATGGCTTTATCAAGGGGCTGACTGTCGTCTACCTGATCAAACCAGACCATTGCCCGTTTGGCCCCTTCCTCGACATGCGAACCGGTTACCAACGGCATAACCAGTGCCGGTGACTGCACCACCAACTTTTTGCCCACTAACTCCGGGTCCGCCTGTTCACCCACTTCAGGTAAAGCATACTCGTCGGAAAACTCAGGTTGATCCAGCGACTCGGGGATTTGAACCGGCGCATTATCCTGCGCTTTCACATATTCAAAACTACCAGAAGCCGCCTTGCGGTCCTGTTGGCTTGCACAACCTGCAAGGGCCAGTACGGTCAGGCCACTTACTAAAGCCAGGGTTTTATTCATCGGGGATCCTTATTAACCAGCAATCAATGCGTATTTTTTTAGTATTGCTTCGATTTGATTTTTGCTCGCAAGTTCCGGCGCAACCATAGGTAATCGCAAATGTGCTGTTTTTATCATGCCCATTTTAAATAATGCCCACTTGGGCATTACTGGATTGGGCTCTATAAACAGGCCGGTATGCAGTTCATTAATGGTGTTATCTATTTCTCTGCAGGTGGCAAAGTCACCTTGTAAAGCCGCGTCGCACATTTTCGCCATTGCCTGTGGTACCACATTGGCCGTCACTGAAATGACGCCGTGGCCCCCTTCGCACAGAAACTCACAACTGGTGGCATCGTCACCGCTTAACAGTACGAAATCATTGGGCACCAGCGCCTGTGTCTGTTTAAGGCGGGCAATATCACCGGTAGCATCTTTTACGCCCACAATATTATTGTGAGCAGCAAGCTCTGCCACCGTCTCAGGCAGCATGTCCGCCACGGTACGGCCAGGCACATTATAGAGAATAATCGGTAAATCGGAGGCATCTGCGATAGCGGTAAAGTGGGCAATCATGCCCCGTTGCTGAGGCTTGTTGTAGTAAGGCACCACACTCAGGAACCCGTCAACGCCAGCATCCGCCAGTTGTTCGGTAAGAAAAATGGCTTCGGCAGTCGAATTAGCGCCACTGCCGGCTACCACGGGGATCCGTCCCTGGGTCATTTTGACTGTTTCTTTAACAACTTGCACATGTTCGTCAAAGGGCAGCGTGGCAGATTCGCCGGTGGTCCCCACTGACACAATACCATGGGTACCGTTATCAATGTGAAACTGAACCAGTTTTTCGAGGGCCGGGTAATCGATGTCGCCGTTATCCATCATCGGCGTGACCAGTGCTACATAGCTGCCAGTAAACATAATCTCTCCGCAATTTGTGAGCGCACATGGTAAATATGTCACGGCGTAAAAACAAGCAGAGAGATGCCCGAACGCACAATTAACCGTACCGGAAACTGCCGTCGCGCGCCCCTGGTGTGAATGGCAAGCGGCAGGACGTGGCTGGCACAGAATATAAATGCATAGTGGCAGTTAAAATTTACTCTGTGTTACCATCCCCCTCTGTACAGAATTGACGCATGACTCATGGCAAAGCAACAACTTATCGTGACAATCCTTGGCACAGACAGTAGCGGCATTCTCAGCGAGATTGCAGCTACCGTGTCAGAAGCACAGTGCAATATCCTTGACAGCCGACAAGCCATATACGGCCAGGAATTCTCCCTGACCATGATCCTGGAAGGTACCCATCCGGCTATAACCAAGGCTGAATGCACTATCCCACCGCTCTGTCAGCGGCTGGATTTGCTGTCTATGATGAAACGTACGAGCCACCACGCGAAGCAAAACCTGGCGCATCTGATTGACGTGGAGTTCAGCGGCAAAGATACCACCGGGCAAATTAAAGAAGTCACCGGTTTTTTTGCGCAGCGCCATTCCTCCATCAGCGCATTTCGTCAGCGCACATTCGTCGATGAACAAACCGGCCAGGAAATGATGCGCTGTAAATTTGTGGTTAACGTCCCTGATTCTGTAGACTTTGATGAACTGAAAACCTCCCTCACGTCACTGTTTGAGCAGTTAGCTGTCAGTGGCAAAGTGAAAGACAAATATAATAAGGATTCTGATGAAAACGTTACAAGCTGGTGATAACGCCCCACAGTTTACCCTTCCGGATCAAAATGGCGACGAGGTTGCGCTAAGTAACTTTGCCGGCAAAAAAGTGCTGGTTTACTTTTACCCGAAAGCCATGACGCCTGGCTGTACCGTGCAGGCACAAGGCTTGCGGGATATCCAGTCTGAGCTTGAAAAACAGAATGTGGTGGTGCTGGGCATTAGTCCTGATGCAGTCAAACGGTTGCCGAAGTTCATTGAGAAAGAAAACCTGAATTTTACCCTGTTGTCCGATGAAGATCATGCCGTGGCAGATGCGTTTGGCGTATGGGGCCCGAAGAAATTTATGGGTAAAGAGTACGATGGGATCCACCGCCTGAGCTTTCTGATTGATGAGCAAGGGGTTATTGAGCACGTGTTCAATAAGTTCAAAACCAAGGAGCATCACATCGTGGTGCTGGATTACCTGTCTCAGCACGGCTAAATATTGACTGAATACTCAACGCCCGCTACTTGCGGGCTTTTTTATAGGTATTGTTTAGCGTACTGCGTACCTGTGTGGGCGGGCAATAAACAGGCTTTAACAACCACTAGCACCATCTCGGTTACGCGTAACCGCACGAAGAGCTGACCGGGTTACTTGCTGAGCGCCTGGCTACCA
>JBPEWW010000002.1:0-2791 GCA_052032275.1 Alteromonas sp.
GACTGATCAAAACCTGCGCTGAGCAGGTATAATCCGGACACCGCACGGGCAGGTGATTGTTGCCCGCCCGGGTCTTGAATTCTGCGCTGTCGTCATTACAGTGCAAAGACGCGTCCATTAATTTCCGCTACAGGACTGTCCTATGCAAGCACAATCCCACACCACCGACTTTTGGCTGTCACTGAAAAAAGAAGCTCAGCGTCTGGTTGACAATGAACCGTTACTGGCCAGCTTTGTACACGCCTGCATACTGACACACCACAACTTTGAGTCATCGCTGAGCTTTATTTTGTCCAACAAAATGGCTGATGACGTGATGCCGGCGCTGGCCATCCGGGAAGTGTTTGATGAGGCGTATTTGCTGGAGCCAGCCATTAGTGAGGCGGCCATTGAAGATATCATGGCGGTGTATCGCCGGGATGCGGCGGTGACCGATTACCTGACGCCACTGCTGCATTTTAAGGGTTTCCAGGCCGTGCAGGTCCACCGTATGGCGCACTACCTGTGGCAGCATGGCCGGCATCAGCTGGCGCTGTTTCTGCAAAGCCGTAACTCGGAAACCTTTGGTGTGGATATACATCCGGCCGCCAAAATAGGCAAAGGCGTGATGTTCGATCATGCCACGGGTATCGTCATTGGTGAAACGGCTGTGGTGGAAGACAATGTGTCGTTATTGCAGAGCGTGACCCTGGGCGGCACCGGCAATGAGTCAGGCGACCGCCACCCGAAAGTCCGTGAGGGCGTACTGGTAGGCGCTGGTGCCAAGATCCTCGGCAACATTGAAATTGGCGAGGGTTCCAAAGTGGGCGCCGGTAGCGTGGTATTAAGTGACGTGCCAGCCCATGTCACGGTGGTGGGCGTGCCCGCGAAGGTGGTGGGCCGCCCCTGTTGCGACCATCCCTGCGATTCCATGAAGCAGAATGTGCTGGAAGATAACACGGTGGCAGGCAACTAACGCCCTACAAAGCCCGCTCAATAAGTGCCAGGGCCTGGGTCATGCTGTCAGCGGCCGGGGTCTGGTAATCTGCAATGACGCCAATGCGGTGCCAGTTCCCCTGTGTGTGCGGATGCCGGGTTTGCGCGTAATAGAGGGTGAGCCGGGCGTGCTCACTCAGGTCGACAGCCGTTTTCATATAACCCACCCCCATAGTGTCCTCGCCCACAATGTACGCCGCGTCATGGTGTTTTAGGGTATAGCAGAGAAATTCCCAGGGCCCGGCCACGAGCGCCGAGGTGAGAATATACACCGGGCGGTCCCGGTAGCCCGGCGATACAGCTTGCGCATGCACCATGCGGGGTGCGTCCGGACTGTTATAGTCCACCTCGGCCAGCGGGGTGCCGGCCGCCACAAACTGGCTGGCCAGGTGCCGGGCAACCGCAAAGGACGTGTCACCGGCACGGCGCAGGTCAAGGATGAGGGCGCGGGACCCGTTAACATGCCCGAGGGCGTCGCTCAGCTCGCGCTCGGCATCGGCACCGGTAAAATCCCCCTCTACGGCCAGATACCCCACATTGTCCGGCAGCATTTCCATGGCCAGGTTACTGGTCACTGGCCGCTCAATACCCGGCGACTCTAAGGTGGCCGGGATGCGCTCCAGCAACTCAAAGCCGGAATCCTGGGTGGCGGTGATCAGCAGCGCTTCATAACGCTGCCGGAAGCGGCCAAATTTCATGCCCCGCTGAAACATGCCCATACTGCGCTCATGGCGTAGCTGACTGACCGCTTCGCCGACCTGCTCAGGGAATAAATAGGTGTCGTGCAGCGCCCTCACGGTATTGACAATGATACGGTCCACCTCCTGTTCGCTCAGCATGGGCTCGGAATGGACCGCAGGGCGGCATACCGCCCAGCCGCTGGTCAGTAACATGGCCAATATCAGTACATATTTCATGGTAATTCACTCCCTGTGTTAAAGCTGATATGGCAGTGTGTGCCGGCGTTTTCAACCTCTTTGCTGAACAAAGGGACAGGGGCTAGACCAGTTGCGTTAGCTCACTCAGGCAGTCCAGCTGCACATGGGGCAGGCTACTGACCCGCTCGCGGGGAAGCTGCATGGGCCGGTTGCAGGCGAACCAGGCAGTCTGGTAACCGGCATTCAGCGCGCCATGCACGTCTTTAATCAGGTTGTCACCCACATGCAGGATCCGGGCAGGGGCCTGGTCAAGATGGGCCGCGGCATCGTCAAACAAGGGCCTGGCCGGTTTCATCGGCCGGGACAGACTGGCATGAAAGATGGTATCGAAATAGCTGTCTATGCCAATCCGTTTGGGGTCCACATTGCCGTTTGTGATCCCTACCAGCGGCACGCGCCGGGCCAGGTGTGCCAGGGTACGGTGAACCTCGTCAGTCAGGGTAAGCTCACTGCGGGCATGATAAAAACACTCGAAGCATGCCTTGGCTGCCTGGCTAAGCGCCGCGCCGCTGACATCGTGCTGTAACGCTCTGGTGAGGGTGCGCAGCCGCAGTTCACCCATGTCAGAAGCCAGGGCCGGCGTTTCGGAAATCAGCGTGCGCCGGATGTGCTGCCAGTCCGCTGCCTCCATGGCCGCCGCGTTGGGGTAATGCGCGCGGATAAAGGTGGTCAGTGTCTGTTCGGCCTGTCGGATCACCGGACCATTATCGTAGAGGGTATCATCAAGGTCGAAGGTGATAGCCTGGATAGGGCCAAGCGGCCGGTAGAATCGCATGCAACTCCTGCTTGTTAAACTATGATGTAGTTAGCGTTTACGCCGCGCACGGGGGTGCGCGGCATCATAAACCTGTGCCAGGTGCTGAAAATCCAGATGCGTA
>JBPEWW010000020.1:0-9209 GCA_052032275.1 Alteromonas sp.
AACTGTAACGCATCCGGTTTCTCGGTAACGACCCCTAAATCAATATCACCCTGCGAGATGGCCCTGAGCACAGACTGATAGGGTGCCGCCTGCAGGTGCATTGTGACGCCCGGATGCTTAGCCTGATACGTCAGTAGGTGCCGGTATATTCTCAGCGCTGTGGAGCCCGAACAGGCAATGCGGCACTCGCCGTTGACCGGATCATCTTCGCCTAATGCCTGCAGCAGCTTTTTCTCCTGTTCAGCCACCGCCAGCGCATGGTGATACAGCAAGTCGCCCTGACGGGTTAAATCGAACTGTTTGCCGGAACGGTTGAGCAGCGCGTAGCCACAGGCTTCCTCCAGCTTTTTTATATGCTGACTCACGCCGGGCTGGGTCATGTATAACGTAGTTGCCGTTTTCGTAAAGCTGCCGGTGTCGGCCAGCACCCGAAACGTCTGCAACCAGACGGGGTTAATTTTCATAAATAAAAATTATCAAAATCAAAATTATTGATAATTTATCATTTAGTTTCTTCTGGCGTAAGGTACCCGTATACAAAATTTGAACTACCAACAAGGGGGTTATTACATGACACCGTATCCAAGAACGTTTTCACACATTGGCTTGTCTGTACCGGATGTAGAAGCGGCCGTTAAATTTTACACTGAGGTGCTGGGCTGGTATCTCATCATGAAGCCCACCACGATTGAAGAAGACGACAGCGCCATTGGTGAAATGTGCACTGACGTGTTCGGCGCTGGCTGGGGCTCATTTAAGATTGCCCATTTATCAACCGGTGATCGCATCGGCGTGGAAATTTTCCAGTTCAATGGTCAGGAAGATCCCGACAATAACTTTGAATACTGGAAAACCGGTATTTTTCATTTCTGTGTACAGGATCCCGATTTAGAAGGCCTGGCCGAAAAAATTGAAGCGGCGGGCGGTAAACGTCGCATGAAAGCCCCACGCTATTACTATCCGGGTGAAAAGCCTTATCGAATGATTTACATGGAAGACCCGTTTGGCAACATTCTGGAAATTTACAGCCACAGCTATGAGTTAACCTATTCCAGTGGCGCCTACGAGTAATACCACACTATGGCACGGGTCACCGTGCCATAGTGTATTTCAGCGCTGATAGACTGAGTGTGTATGACCAGTGCAACACCTGCCCCCCGCCCGGTTTGACAGGCGGTATATTGCAGACGATTATTAAGTAGCTGCCGTTACCGAGAACATCCGATTGGCCTCTTCCTGTTGCTGCACTGCACCGCGAACCTACCGATGAAGAATATCCACGGTGCTTATCACCTTACCCTCTGCGGGGAGCATCTGCTCACGCATGCGTATGGTCCGTGGAATCTGGAATGCGTGAGTGCATACACCCGGGATTATGTACGGGAGGTGGCGCCTGTGTACGGCGCCCGCTGGGCAGACATCACGGTACTGGTGGGGGAAAGCCTGATGGTGCCGGCCGCGGCGGCACGCTTACGTCAGGGCATTGCTGTCGCGGCGGCGCAGGGTCTGGCCTCCGTCGCCCTGGTACTGGAAAACTCTTCGGTACGTAACAGTGCCTTCGCGCAGTTAGAGACTGTTTATGCAGAACTGCCCCTGCCCCATCGGTTTTTCAATAACTACCGGGATGCCCTGCAATGGAGCCTGCAAGCGGGCTTTGCCCTGAATAAGCGCGCTGAACGCTGCCATTTTCAGAAAGCCCGGTAACGTCCCTCACTAACCACGCAATTGCCGGTTGTTAATCCAGTCGGCGAGTAAAAAGTTGTAAACAGAAATCCGAATAACGCCTTGTTAACGATTGTGGAACGATTTTCGCAAAGAACAGAGTGGACTATGTTGTCTTACCGGTAAAGCAAGGGGAAAACTGTATGACCGTCGCTGCCACACAACCCGCTGTAGTCATGAAAGCGTTCACCTGGGCTTACGAAGAACTGGGCTGGAGTAATGCGCAAGCTGCTGAATTTTTAGGCATATCAGAAATTGCACTGGCGCAAACCTCGCTGGTCGGATTCGATACCGATACGCCTGAGGCGGCCCTGCAACTCGCCTTCATTCGTATGTATCATTTACTCTATGCCATGTCAGATGGTGATACCAATGAGATGCAGGCGTGGCTAATTCGCTACAATCCACACCTGGGCACCCATCCGGAAGCACTGTGCTCATCGCAGGCAGGTATTGACAGCATCAACGACTACCTCGAGTCATCGCATACCAGTACGCCCCCGCCGGCAATGAATTTTGCCCTGCCCCGCCGTAAAACGGAGAAAGAGGATAAATATCTACACAGGTAGCTTTCTGAAAAAAGCCCGATAAACCTAACCAGACGTAGCGGCTGCGCCGAGGGCGCAGCCACGCGCTACCCCTAAAGTACCTGATCAAAAGTTAGGTAAAGTTATTGTTAAATAATTTTACCTCCGCTATATTTGGTTAACAACTTGTAAGCGCTTACAGAATCTGTGTTGAATTTTGTAAGCGCTTTCAGTGGTGGGTGCTTTATTACAAAGTGTGCAGATTACATATCGGGGCTGAAAACATGAAACACACAGCGACTCAACTTTCCCGGCTGGTAACCGCAATTGCAGCGGCGACCCTGGTCGGGTGTGGTGGTGGAAGCGCGGAAACTGAATCCGACTTTACCGCCGTGGATGCTACCGCACCGGTTTCGGACTGGGAACTGGTTTGGAGCGACGAATTTGATGGTGACACCATCGATGACAACAAATGGACGCACGAGGTCAACTGCGAGGGAGGCGGTAACAACGAGAAGCAGTGTTACACTGACGATCCCGCCAACTCGTATGTCGCTGATGGCAATCTGCACATCGTAGCCCTACCCGCTGAAGAAGGTGCACCCAAACCCTATACTTCAGCGCGGCTGAATACCCGCTATAAAGCAGACTTTAAATACGGGCGCTTTGAAATGCGCGCCAAGCTACCATCAGGTCAGGGTAGCTGGCCGGCATTCTGGATGCTGCCTACCGACTATGTTTACGGGGGCTGGCCGAAGTCTGGCGAAATTGACATCGTGGAGTCGGTGAACCTGAAAGCGGCCCGCGAAGACGGCACGCCAGAAGATTTCGTGCACGGTACACTGCATTACGGCCAGGACTGGCCGAATAATGTCAGTTCCGGTAAAGCGTATGAGCTGCCTAACGATGTGAATCCGGCCGACGGCTTCCATACCTACGCTATCGAATGGCAGGAAGGCGAGATCCGCTGGTACGTCGATGGGTATTTGTATCAAACCCAGCGCCAGTCTGAAGTGCGCTACAACAGCAAAGGTGAGGCGGTAGGCCTGGCTCATCGTGGCTGGTTCGCCGAGTACTTCGACCAGGGCAGCGGTGAGCTGACCACGCACTGGGACAGCGCGCCCTTCGATCAGGAATTCCACTTACTGCTAAACCTGGCGGTGGGCGGCGACTGGCCTGAAAATGTGAATGAGCTGGGCATTGACGCCGAGGCATTTGCTGACGGTCAGACCTACGAAATAGACTATGTGCGGGTGTACCAGTGCGCCTCGGACTTTGACACCGGCAGAGGGTGTGAGACGGTCCGTCCTGGCTATGAGAGCCTTGACGATGCCCTGGTTGAAGGCAAAGCGCCAATCCCCAGCCCGCCGTCCAGCGGTGTGCCACAAAACCTGACAATCTTCGACGGCACCCCGAACCCTAACTGGGCTGCCTGGGACTGCTGTGGTGGTTCTACGCCGATGCTGATAGACGATGCTGAGCGCGGCAATGTGTATGAGTTTTACGTCAACGATGCGCCGACGGTAAATGGTTTTATTACCCGCAGTGAGTTTTTGACCGATCCGGAAGGCCAGGCCAGTCCGTTTGACGCATCGCCGATTGCTGAAAACGGCAGTATCAGCTTTGACATGAAGGTGGTCAGTGCGCCGAACAACCCGGACTCTACCTGGATGTTCAAAGTAGAAAGCAACAACAATACAACTGCCGTTGAAATGCCGCTGGCTGACAACCCGGCCGGTATCACCCCGGTGGTAGGCGAATGGGTGACCTTTGAATTCCCGTTACAGATGTTGGCTGATGCCGGTCTGGATCTCTCCGCTATCGACGTGATTATGATTTTCCCGGCCTGGGATACCGGCTCGGGGGCCGTCTATCAGCTGGATGACGTTCAGATTGCCCAGGATGCGATGAGTTTCCCTGAACTGGTGATCTTTGAGGATGAAGAAAACCTCGACTGGCCAATGTGGGACTGCTGTGGTGGCTCCACGCCCACCCAGGAAATGGATGAAGATCCTGAGCACGGCATGGTTGCCCAGTTTACAGTGGGTGCGGATCCGACTGTAAATGGATTCATCACGCGTCCGGATGCAGGTGGCGGTAATAAGCCGTTTGATGCCACCAGCATCATAGAGGAAGGGGTGATCCAGTTTGATTTAAAAGTTGTGAACGCACCGGCTAACCCTGATTCGACCTGGATGTTCAAGGTAGAAGCTGACAACAACACCACTGCCGTTGAACTGCCGTTAACCGACAGTCAGGAAGGCGTGGCACCGACCACCGGTGAGTGGCAGACCTACACATTTGCGCTGGCCGATCTGGTGGCTGCCGGTCTCGACCCTTCGGCCATTGATGTACTGATGATTTTCCCTGCCTGGGGCACAGGCGAGGGGGCCTTGTACCGGGTGGATAATGTGAAAATTTACTACCCTGATGCCCCGTCACCTTCGGTGCCAGGTTCGCTGACATTGTTTGCTGACGGTGCGGCTGACCAATGGTCAATCTGGGATTGCTGTGGCGGGTCCACCCCCACCGAAGAGCAGGACGATGATGCCCACGGCACGGTGGCCCAGTTTATGATTGGGGCGGCGCCGACGGTGATGGGCTTCTTGGCTGACGACGGGGTTTACCACGATGCGTCAGCGCTGCTGGAAAACGGCGTGGTGCAGTTTGAAATGAAAGTGGTGTCGGCACCCAATAATCCAGATGCGGAATGGTTCTTTAAAATTGAATCGGGCGATGCGGCAACCGCAGTAGAATTACCGTTAAGTGCCAGTGTAGAAGGCCACACCCCGCTGGTAGGCCAGTGGCAGACCTATACCTTCAGCCTGCAAACCCTGTTTGATGCCGGTCTGGATATCAGCAGCATTGACGTGGTGATGGTCTTCCCAGGCTGGGGCACAGGTGAAGGCGCGGTGTACCGTATCGATAACGCGATCATTGGTGTGCCTGCACCACCGCCAGAGGGTGAGATTACCCTGTTTGCCAACACTTCCGCAGAGCAATGGTCAATCTGGGACTGCTGTGGGGGCTCTACACCCACCGAGGAACAGGATGACGAAGCCCACGGCACCGTGGCCGAATTTGTCATCGGCTCAGCGCCAACGGTGATGGGGTTTCTAGCTGACGACGGCGTCTATCATGATGCCTCCGCAATTTTAAATGGCGGCATTGTCCAGTTTGAAATGAAAGTGGTAGATGCCCCGGCTAATCCAGATGCGGAGTGGTTTTTCAAGATTGAGTCAGGTGATGCCACCACCGCCGTGGAGCTGCCGTTAACGGCCAGCAACGAGGGCGCCGCGCCGGTGGTAGGGGAATGGCAAACCTACACATTCAGCTTGCAGGCACTCTTCGATGCCGGCCTGGACGTCAGTGCCATCGACGTAGTGATGGTGTTTCCTGGCTGGGGAACCGGCGAAGGGGCCGTGTACCGCATCGATAACGTAATTATCGCCGCACCCTAGCCGGACGGCAAGGACTGCAGCGGGGTAGGTGCCCCGCTGCATGAACTGAATGCTTATATGAGAATGATAAACATGACACAGCATACATTTACCAAAACCCGTCTGGCGGCGACCCTGGCGGTGGTGCTAAGCACCGGTGTCCACTCTGCGATGGCACAGGAAAACGCTGACAGTGATAACCTGAACGACAACACTCAGCCTGTCGAAGTGATTGAAGTCCAGGGGATCCGTGGCAGTTTAATCAAAGCCATGGACATCAAACGTTCCAACAACGGTGTAATGGACGCCATTTCTGCTGAAGAAATGGGACGTTTCCCTGATACCAACCTGGCTGAGTCGCTGCAACGCATTACTGGCGTGTCGGTAAGCCGTTCCAACGGCGAAGGCAGCCAGATTACCGTGCGCGGCTTTGGTCCGGAATTTAACCTGATCACGCTTAATGGCCGTCAGATGCCGGGAACCGGCTATACCCGTTCATTTAACCTGGAAAACCTGTCTTCCGAAGGCGTTTCGACCCTGGAAGTCTTTAAGACCGCGCGGGCGGCTACCCCCAGCGGCGGCCTGGGGGCAAACGTCAATATTGTGACCACTAAGCCGCTGAATAATCCGGGTCAGCGCTTTTCTGTGATGGGTAAGGCTATTCACGACAGCTCTGTGGAAGAAGGTGACGATGTCACGCCAGAAGTGGCGGCGGTGTACAGCAACACATTCGCCGACGACACCCTGGGGCTGGCAGTATCCTTCTCTCATCATCAGCGGGATTTCCAGCGTCAACAGGCTAACGTGCAAGGCTGGCAGGCTAACGTAGCGCTGCCGGATTCACCCAGCGGCACGGTGATCGATCCACGCGCCGTGGACGAGGAAGGTAACCGTATCGGTAACCATTTCTTCCCTAAAGACATGAACTACGGCATTGATAATGTGGAACGTGAGCGCACCAATGCACAGGTTACGCTGCAGTATGCGCCTACCGATACCCTGACGTTCACCGCAGATTACACTGCCAGTAACGCCGTGACCGGCGTGAACAGTATTGGCTGGGGGATCTGGAACGAATTCGGCGGTAACATCAATGGCTATGAGCTGGACGAAAACGGGACGGCAGTGTATGCCGATATCGCCGGTAATGACGGTTCCTTCACTGCCGCTAAAAGCACCACCGAAGTGGATGCGGAGTCGATTGGTTTTAATGTCGAGTGGGTGTTCAACGACGACCTGACCTTCTCGCTGGATTATCATGACTCGAGCAACGAAGCTGATAATGGCGCGGATCCGGGCAGCGGCAACGCCGGTCAGGTGATCCTCGGCTCCGATCAGCTTATCAGTAAAGTCTATGATTATCGCACCGGTGAAATTCCCCATGCTTACATTAACTGGGCGAACGGCACCACGGTATTGCAACCGGGTGAAATTGACTCGAATTTCAGTCAGTTCATTCATTCGCCGGGCAAGTCTGAAATTGAGCAGTTGCAGCTGGATGGCCAGTGGTATAACTCGGCATTCGATATTCCTATGGTAGAGGTGAAGTTCGGTGTGGCCCGTACAGAACAGACCATGGGGGGCACGACTGCCTGGAGTGGTTTGCGCGGCGGGCCGGGCTTTAACCCCTCGTTCACGGAAATATTCCCTGACAGCATGTTTACCCTGAACAGCACTGCCGGTCTGCTTGACCAGTTTGCCGGTGGTGGCAGCGACTTACTGCCTTCCTATTATTACACCTATGACTTCGATGAGGCTGTGGCGCGTCAGATGGCCTTCCTGACCGAAGCGCTGATGGGCGACAATGTGTATGTGCCTGATGCGTATTTCGATGGTATCGACAGCGAAAGCTACGTGGAAGAGGTGACCAACAGTATTTACGTGCAGACCGACTGGGAATTTGAAGTCGCTAATTTCCCGGTGACCCTGAATGTTGGAGTCCGGTATGAAGAAACAGACGTTACCAGCACCGTCCGCCAGCGTGTAGAGCAGCAGGTAAACTGGGTGAGTCCGTCCGAGTGGATCATGCAATATGAGTCAGGCGGCAGTGACAACTTCCTGGTATCGGAAGGTGACTATGATGTGTTCCTGCCGATGTTTGATGTGCGGGTAGACCTGACCGATGATCTGATTGGCCGCGCCTCTTGGGGCAAAACCATCTCCCGGGCCCCGCTGGGTGCACTGGCAGGCGGACGGGCCCTGAGCGGCAGTCCCAAGCCGGGGTCCCGTACCGGTGGCCGGGGCAATACCAACCTCTTGCCCTTCGAGTCCACCAATCTCGACTTTGCCCTTGAGTACTACTACGACGAAGGCAGTTACGCGTCAGTGGGGTATTTCCGCAAAGACGTAGATAACTTTATCCAGACGCAAATCACCGAAACTACCATTGAAGGTCTGCACGATATCTTTAATGGCCCGCGCTATCAGCAGGCCATTGCCGATATCGAGGCGCGCGGCGACCAGGCAGACAGCAATGCGATTTACGAGCAGATGCTGGCTAACGGCCACGGGAATGCCGATGGTGTGATTATGCCGGACAGTTCCGATCCGCTGATTGTGTGGAACATCAGCCAGCCCACCAACACCGACAGTAAAATGGTGGACGGCTTTGAAGTGGCAGTGCAGCACCTGTTTGGTGAGTCAGGTTTTGGTGTAGGCGTGAATGCCACCTTTGTTGATGGTGATGTGGAGTTTGATGTAGACAGCCTCACGCAACAGGCCCCGCTCAATGGTCTGAGTGACTCAGCGAATATGCAGCTGTATTACGAAAAGCATGGGTGGTCGGCAAAAGTGACGTACGCCTGGCGCGACTCCTACCTGATAGGCGTTGGACAGGCACAAGGCTCTTCGGATGCCCCACCTCAGTTCGCACGCACTTATGGCCAATGGGATGTAAGTGTTCACTACGACATTACAGAAGATCTGACGGTCTTCTTTGAAGGAATTAACTTAAATAACGAAACCGAGCAGGGCTACGGACGTTATGAAGAACAGTTCCTGTTTGCCCGTCAGTACGGTCCGCGCTACGCGCTGGGTCTGCGGTATATCTTCGAGTAACACGCAGTTGGCCGGTGTGTGTCCTCACCGGCTTGTGTACCCTGGAGGGAGTTGCCAGAGCTTTTTGCTCTGGCTTTTTTATGCACGCTTAAAAATTGCCCGGGTAAAATCTGGCCGTAAAACCTGGCCAGGCACCTGCCCACAAGACAGCCACCTTCTCTGACGACACCCACACCTTCAGATCCGAATATCACCTGCCCTAAAGACAGCCACCTTCTTTGGCGACACCCACACGTTCATATCCGGATATTAACAGTGTTCATCCAATGCATGAGACACACGGTTTAGGCTGGTTAGAGGGCGCACTGTTGTATTACAGCGACCAATACGCTTGAAAAGTATATGCAAAAGGCAGCACTGTGACGCAGGACAATACTGCGCTCTAGCGCGAACGAGTTAAATGTGCGTGGATCACATAGCCAGGTGGCTTACTTCGATTACCTTGGCCCGTTATCCGTTACTA